>JALRDT010000151.1 GCA_023262125.1 Candidatus Nanopelagicaceae bacterium
CAGCGACAGGTCAGATTTGTGCGAAGGTAAATTTTGCAACACCGCAAACTGTTGACTTAGCTGTCAATGCTGCCACTAAAGCATTTGAAACATGGCGACACAGTTCATTAACAAAGCGCACCCAGGTTTTATTTGCTTTTCGTGAATTAGTAAATCAAAACAAAGAGAAATTAGCGGCTCTGATTACGCAGGAGCATGGCAAAGTATTAAGTGATGCCTTTGGTGAGGTAACACGTGGCCTTGAGGTTGTGGAGTTTGCTTGCGGAATCCCACATTTACTAAAGGGTGGGTTCTCCGAAGAGGTTTCAACAGGTGTTGATGTTTACTCAATTCGCCAACCACTAGGACCAGTTGCAGTAATTTCACCATTTAATTTCCATTCCCCATTTGGAGCCATCGCCAAAATAAGGAATAAAAACTTCAGATAAATATGATGTAGCCAAGACAATTCTTTTTATGCCAGCTCTTTTAGCCATTGCCAATTGATGTTCTGTGACAGGCAGTGATGCAATTGGGAGCATCGGCTTAGGGCGGTGATTTGTTAGCGGGCGAAGCCTGGTGCCAAACCCGCCAACTAAGAGAATGCCCTCTGCCATTATTTAGCCGATTCGCCTTACTAATTCATCTATTTGAGCGTCGGTTGCAGTCATTGCAATGCGCACATGTTTGGCACCAAGTTCACCATAGAAATGGCCAGGCGTCACCAAAATTCCTTGATTGGCAAACCAAGCAACTGAATCCCAGTCGCGTTCGTTTCTAGTTGCCCATAAATAAAGTCCAGCTTCGGAGTGATCAACTTTAAATCCATGTTTCTCAATTGCACTTCGAACTTTAGCTTTGCGAGCGTTGTATTTATCTCGCTGAATTTCAACATGAACTTTATCGGCCAGCGCGGCAACCATTGCTCGCTGAACCGGAAGTGGGACCATCATCCCAGCGTGCTTACGTACTTCTAAGATTTTGGCAATTAATTCCTTATCGCCAATCATCATGGCAGCTCGGTAACCTGCCATTGATGAACGTTTGGAGAGCGAATGAATAGCCAAAATATTCTTATTGTTTCCGCCGGTTAACGACAAAATAGATTTAGGCGTAATCCCATTTCCAAATTCCAAATAACATTCATCTGCAACTACGACGCGATTACCGTTGCCGCCACGAGCCCATTGGATTGCATCTACTAATTCTTTATCTGAATTAACGCGACCGGTCGGATTTGATGGGCTATTTACCCACGCCAAATCTGCATCTGGCCAAATGTTTGCATCAAAATCGACTTTGGTTGCTTTTGTTTTTGCAATCATCGAACCAACTAAATAAGTTGGATAAGCAATCTCCGGATAAAGAACATGCTCGCTTTCCAAAATTGTCGGTAACCAGGCCACCAACTCTTTGGAACCGATTAAAGGCAATACTCCAAATTCTCCAGATGCACCCAAGTTATTACTTGCCCAATTTGAAATTGCCTCTCTAAGCTCTAAGGTGCCAGCGGTTACTGGATAACTCGGAGAATTTGATGCTTTTTGAAGAGCTTCCTGAATGAAATCAGGAGTGGGGTCTACTGGTGTTCCTTGAGAGAGATCAATCAAACCAGAAGGATGCGCTTTTGCCTTATCACCATAAGGAGCTAACGCATCCCAAGGAAAATCTGGAAGCTTCAATTAAGTTGCTTTTGCTCTAATTACTTTTTACTTTGGTGGAAGATTCTTAACAAACTCTGGATCAAAATCTTTCTTGCCAACCTTTGCCGCGCCACCAGGAGAACCCAATTCAATGAAGAAGAGTGGAGCTTTTTCGCGAAATTCGCCTAAATTCTCTGGGACATCATCTTCATAATAGATTGCTTCAACAGGACAAACAGGTTCGCAAGCGCCACAATCGACGCACTCATCTGGGTGGATGTAAAGCATGCGATCGCCTTCGTATATGCAATCTACCGGGCATTCATCGATGCAGGATTTGTCTTTGACGTCTACACAAGGTTCAGCGATTACGTAAGTCATGCCGCGAATTCTACCCACTCAATCCAAGGCTGCGGGCTTTACTATTCATGCGTGGCAGAGATTTCAGATAGTGATATTGGCAAAAGGGTAACCATTCGCCTGCACGATGAGCCCGGCTACCGAGACATTGTTGGCCACCTGCTCTCTTCAACTTCGCTCAAGAATCGCCATGGCCAAATAGTTAACTTTGATCCGAAGAAGATTCATCTTTGGCGAGAGATTGTTGAAGTTCCCCGAACTGCAACTTCTGGGGCGCCTTTCTCGATGCGTGTTAATGATTTAGAACGAATCGCCAATCGAACTTGGGTTGCCAAAGAGGAATTTGAAATCGGAAATTGGATTTTCAGAGCAGATGTTGGCATCACCCGTAGAGCAAATTCAGCGTTAATTCTTGGTAACGATAACCATATTGATCAATTAATTTCCTGGTATCAAACACGAAATCTGCAACCAACCGTTTCTTTAGTGCCCGCTTTAAACGAAAAATTAGATGAAGTTTTAGAGAAAAGTGGCTTTGAGAAATTACTGGATTTAGAAGTTATGGTTAAAGATCCAATTAATGCTAAAGCTGCTTTCGATTATGAAGTCTATGAGAAACCAAGTAAGGAATGGCTCGCAGTTCATAAGGATGAGCAGATTTTGCCATTGTTAAATCGAACTTCCTCAAAATATATTCAAATAACGAATGACCAAGAATTAATTGCAATTGGCCGAATCGCCTTTGCTGACGATTGGGCGGTTATTTCAAGAATTTGGGTGACTCCAGATCTACGTGGACAAGGTTTTGGTCGAAAGATGTTACAAGCTTTAGAAAATGAATCAAATGGCGCGAAACTAGCTCTACAAGTGCGTCAAGAAAATATCGAAGCTTACGAACTATATAAATCTGCTGGCTATTTAAACCATCACAGCTGCAGGTTTAGAGCTCTACCCCAGCAAATAAATCAATCTCATAATTTGCATCATTAAATGGAGCAGATTTACTGCCTTTAACTAGGGTGTAATACTCATCAGCAAACACTTTTACTCCAAGATTATTTGAGAGCGCAAAAAAAGGCCCATCCACGGTTATTTGAGTGGCATGAGCTTTCATTGCCGCCATTTTCTTTTCAACTTGATTTGGCGCATGAATTACAGCGCTTACAAAGGAATCATCTTTAACAAAAGGAAGTTCATCAATACTTTCACTACCGAAAAAATCACTACCTAGTTCTTTCATGGCCGCCATACCTTCTGCAACAACTGATTTAGGCATGATGTTCCAATAGATTTTCTGTATTTTCCATTTAGATAATTCGGCGGCTCGCATTGCGACTCTATTTGCTTGAATATGGTCTGGATGACCATAACCACCGTTCTCATCATAAGTAATGAGAATTTGTGGTCTTATTTCTTCAATTATCGCTGCCAATTTAAGCGCAGCTTGATCGATATCCGCATTCCAAAAACAGTTCGGATTTTCATTTGGCGCTGTTCCCATCATGCCACTATCACGATAGTTGCCAAGAAAGCGGTGGTCAGTTACGCCAAGTATTTTCATAGCATTTGCCAATTCAATTTCGCGATGTGAACCTAACTTATCTTCTGCAGAACTAGCTAAATGGGCTAGTTCTGGCACTAAAACTTCGCCTTCTTCGCCTCGAGTGCAGGTAATTAAAGTCACCGCAACTCCATCATCAACCATCTTCGCCATAGTTGCACCATTGTTGATGGTCTCATCATCCGGATGTGCATGAACAAAAATTGCACGTTTATTGCTCATCTTTGACTCTCTTCCCAAGCAAGAATTCCGCCTTTTAAATGGCTTGAATTAGTAAAGCCTGCAGCCCGAAGTAAAGACAAGCAATTATCTGAACGAATTCCGCTACGACAATACAAGATAATTTCCCGGTCAGTAGGAAGTGACGAAAATACACTTCCGTCTTCGAAATTGATTTTTGGAATCAATTTTGCTCCAGAAATTGAGGAGACTGAGAATTCTTCGGGTTCGCGCACGTCAATTAGTAAATAATTGTTATTTTTCGCCTTTAATTCGGCTGGAGTAATTGCATAGTTAATTCCGCAAAACTCTTCATAATCTGGAAGAAGATTTTTTTGATTGCCATTACAAATTGGGCAGTTAGGGCTTTTCTTGATTTCTAAATTTCGATAAGAATTCTCTAAAGCATCGTAAATTAATAAATTACCTAATAAGTTTCTACCAATTCCTGTAATTAATTTAATTGCTTCATTTGTTTGAATAGAACCGATAGATCCACAGAGCACTCCAAGCACTCCACCTTCAGCGCAACTAGGTACGCTTCCAGGTGTTGGAGGTGAGGGATGAAGGCATCTGTAGCATGGGCCTTCTTTGGACCAGAAGACTGATACTTGGCCATCAAAACGGTAAATGCTTCCCCAAATATATGGCTTGCCCAGAAGTGCCGCTGTGTCATTAATCAAATATCTTGTCGCAAAGTTATCTGTGCAATCGATTATTAAATCGTATTCAGCAAATACTTCCAATGCATTGTGATTTTCTAATCTAAATTCGTGTAAATTAATTTTTACATCGGGGTTGAGAGCTTCAGCTTTCTCTTTGGCGCTTCGGGCTTTACTTTTCCCAACATCAGCTTGGGTATGAATTATTTGACGTTGAAGATTTGAAACTTCAACTTTGTCAAAATCTAAAATACCTATCTGTCCAATTCCAGCGGCCGCCAAATACAAAATAGTTGGTGAACCTAAACCACCTGCTCCAATGCATAGGACTTTGGCATTAACAATTCGCTGTTGACCGACCATATCAATATCTGGAATCAGGATGTGGCGCGAATATCTTTCTTTTTCTTCGCCAGTTAATGCGCGTCCTGGTTCGATCAGCGCTTTCATATCAAGCAATTCTGCCATTAAGATGTAACCAATGAGTAACGATAAGGCCAGACTTCCGCGCGATGAACGTCGCGCTCAATTATTGGCAGCGGCGCTAGAAGTATTTACTGCAGCGGGATATCACTCAGCGGCCATGGATGAAATCGCAGATCGAGCTGGCGTGAGCAAGCCAGTTTTATATCAGCACTTCCCTTCTAAATTAGATTTATATTTGGCGGTTCTAGATACCCATATCGACTCTTTAGTGTTTGCAATTCAACGCGCCATACAGTCCACTCCTGATAATGCAAAGCGAGTTCAAGCAACTATTGGTGCATATTTTGATTTCATTGAAGCCGAAGGCGAAGCATTTCGATTGTTATTTGAAAGCGATATGAACGTCGAACCTGCAGTTCGTGAAAGATTAAATCGCATGACTTATGACTGCGCTGCAGCAGTATCTGCAGTTATCTCACTCGATACTGGTTTACCTCAAGAAGCTGCAATGTTGTTAGGTGTTGGATTAATTGGAAGCGCCCAAGTAACAGCACGTCATTGGCTTGAGCGAGATTCAAAATTGAGCCGTGAGCAAGCTCAAGCTCTAGCTACTAATATTATTTGGAGAGGTATTTCCGGATTTCCTCGCAATGAAAACTAGAAATGAAGGTTAATTAAATGGCACATGTTCGAATCGCAGTTACAGATGTAATCTCAGAGATCTCATTCGAATCTGCAGATAGCCCTAAAGAAGTTAAAGCAGCAATTGATAAAGCAATTGCTTCAGGCACAACTCTCGCTTTAACCGATACCAAAGGTCGTGAATTTATTGTGCCAGCGGCAAAGATTGGATACGTCGAAATCGGCGAACAATCTGAACGTCGTGTTGGTTTTGGTA
>JALRDT010000045.1 GCA_023262125.1 Candidatus Nanopelagicaceae bacterium
AAGATGGAATCAGTCGGCCTTGATTGGCGTACCAACCCAGTGACTCAGATTCGTTGGGGACTTAACTACATTGATAAGCGTTATGGATCGCCATGTAAGGCGCTTTATCGCCACAATGTTCGCGGCGCTTACTAATATTTCTAGTTATCTAAATTAATTAAATCTCAGATTGCTTACGAATAGTTAGCCGCTTTGCGCCCTCTGCAAAGAAATCATTTCCCTTATCGTCAACCACGATAAATGCTGGGAAATCTTCGACTTCGATCTTCCAGACCGCTTCCATGCCCAACTCTTCAAAATCCAGAACTTCTACCTTCTTTATGCAATCTTGAGCTAAACGCGCTGCAGGTCCGCCAATTGATCCAAGATAGAAGCCGCCATTTTTCTTGCAGGCATCTGTTACCTGCTTTGAACGATTTCCCTTTGCAAGCATCACAAATGAACCGCCTGCTGATTGGAATTGTTCGACATATGAATCCATGCGACCTGCAGTAGTTGGACCAAAAGATCCAGATGCAAAACCAGTTGGAGTCTTTGCAGGGCCTGCGTAATACACAGCATATTTCTGCATATATTCCGGCATTTGCTTACCGCTATCAATAAGTGCTTTGATTTTCGCATGAGCTAAATCGCGCGCGACTACTAAAGTGCCAGTTAATGAGAGCCTTGTTTTAACTGGATATTTTGAAAGCTCTGCGCGAATTTCAGACATTGGCTTTGATAAATCAATCTTTACAACATTATCGTCAAGATGTTCATCAGTTGTTTCTGGAAGAAAATGTGCTGGTTCGCGCTCTAGATCTTCAATAAAAATTCCATCTTTGGTGATTTTTGCCTTTGCTTGGCGATCTGCCGAACAGGAGACTGCTATTGCAATTGGAAGCGAAGCGCCATGACGCGGCAATCTAATTACACGAACATCGTGGCAGAAATACTTTCCTCCAAATTGCGCACCAATTCCTAGCGCTTGAGTAATTTTTAGCACTTCAGCTTCTACCTCTGGATCGCGAAATGCATGACCAGTTGCAGCATCACCGGTAGTTGGCAGGTTATCTAAATATTTTGTAGAGGCGAGTTTGGCTGTCTTTACCGTGTGCTCTGCGCTAGTTCCACCAACCACTATCGCTAAGTGATAAGGCGGGCAAGCTGCAGTTCCTATAGAGCGGAGTTTCTCTTCTAGCCATGGATAGAAAGAATCTTTATTTAAAACTGCCTTGGTCTCTTGGTAGAGGAATGATTTATTTGCACTTCCACCGCCTTTGGCGATGTAGAGCAAGTTATATTCATTTTGATGATCTGAATCTGAATAAATTTCTATCTGAGCAGGGAGGTTATTACCAGTATTTTTCTCATCCCACATATTGACTGGCGCCATTTGAGAATAACGTAAATTTAAATTTGTGTACGCGTTATAAACACCCTCTGAAATTGATTTCTCATCTTTCTCAGAAGTTAAAACATATTGACCTTTCTTGCCCATGACTAACGCGGTACCAGTGTCTTGGCACATCGGTAGCACTCCACCTGCTGCGATATTGGCATTTTTTAATAAATCAAGCGCCACAAATCGATCGTTAGGTGAGCTCTCTGGATCTTTAAGAATTTTGGCTAATTGCTCTAAGTGAGAAGCGCGAAGATAATGGTTGATATCATGAATCGCAGTTTCTGTTAATTGCGTTAGCGCTTCTGGTGCAACATGTAGAAATTCCAAATCACCATGCTTAACGACTTTGACACCATCTTTTGTTAAGAGGCGGTATTTAGTCTGATCTTCGCCGATTGGTAACAAATCAGAGTAGCTAAAGGTCATTTTTCGATCTTTGCCTTTGCGCCATCTAATAAATCTTGGCAAATTTTTGCCCACTCTTCGCCGCGTTCCCAGAGTTGTAGTGACTCTTCTAAAGTTGCAGAACCTGCTTCTAGCTGTTCCATATAATATATCATCTGATGACCTAAGTATAGTTGGTTCAGGGTTTGTTGTTTTAGCTAAATCAGCTGGATTAGATTTCCAAACTAATCTAGGAGGAGCATCTTTACCAAACAATTGTCTTAATGCCATTTGTCTTTCTATGTATGACTGCCTCATTCTATC
>JALRDT010000025.1 GCA_023262125.1 Candidatus Nanopelagicaceae bacterium
ACTTTAAATTTATCAAGAAAATCAGCGCTTAAAATTCTCATAAACCCAACGCTTACTACTAGATCGGGATCTTTAGAAGCTACATAATCGATTAAAGCTTCGTTCCAAGTCTGGCGAGGAGTTCTATATTCAATGACTTTAATTTCGATGCCCGCATCGGCAGCTCGAATTAGTACACCCGCATTTGGGTTATCACTAACAACGGCTGAAATTTCAAAGCCTGCATTGATTATCGCTTGGGCAAGAGATCCACTCCCGGATGCAAGCAGCAATAACTTCATTTTCTACCTATTAAAGGTAGTAATCGAACCAAACCAATTCCAAGTAAAAATTCTGCTGATATCACTAATGGAAATTTCCAAAGTGATGGGCCAACAGTGCCTAGTTCGTACGTTATTAATGAACCGGAACCTAAGTAAGCAACCACAAAGGTACTGGTAATAAAGAGTGCGATTGTCTGACGCAGTACCAGATGACCCTTATCTATCGTCCAAATTGCTAATAGCGCGCCGAGTGCCACGACCAATAAAGCAGCTACTAAATAGAGTGGGTGGCGTCCGGTTGGAAGTGCCCCAAGAATTGGCAATGCTGGGATCTTTCCTAATTCAAATGTTAGTGGTGAAATTAAAGTGTCTCTCCCAATTGCAAAACCCGCTCCAGTTAAATAAGCAACTGTGGAGATTAGAAAATTTGGAATATAAAGAATTGTTAGTAGAAGCAAGAGTATTCCACCAATAAAACCTGGCTGTAGAACAGTTGTTAATTGATGCACTGTTCTCAAATTAATCAGCAGAGAGATTCCCATCGCAATTGCAGCAAATCCTAGAAGTACCGACCAAATTTTCACTAAGTAAACAATCGAGTGAGTAAACCTAAATTGATTGATGCTAAAGAATGAAACTGCAAAGACAAATGGCGTTGAGAAAAGTAGAGCCCAGTACCAAGAAATATAAATATCATAATTAGATGAAAGAAATGAAAGTAAAGTAATTAGAGCAACGTAGCAAGCAGAAAATAACCAAACTGCTACATCGCTATTGGTTCTATCAAGTGTTTTACGTGCACCATTTGCAATACCGATTGCAGGTAGCAACATCGCACCTAAAGGCAGATAGGTAAACCAACCTTCAACGCCACTAGGTGGAATGTGTAAATGAAACGGCACCGCATGTGCGCCAAGAAAAATCCAAGTTGCACCTCTAAATGGATCGGTAGTACTTGCATACGCACTACCAGCAATGGCCCATGCTAAGAATGTAATGATTCCAGCGGGAATTAAGGTAAATAGAACGCTGCGGATGCTTTGCGTGAGCGCAATTACGAACACGCAACCAACCTTAGCGACCCATTACTTGGCGCAGAAGATTTGCTGTTTCTGACGGCGTTTTGCCGACCTTTACTCCAGCTGCTTCTAAGGCATCTTTCTTCGCCTGCGCTGTGCCAGAACTTCCAGAAACAATCGCACCAGCATGACCCATGGTCTTACCTTCTGGTGCAGTAAATCCTGCAACATAACCGACCACTGGTTTCGTTACATATTCTTTTATGAAAGCTGCAGCACGCTCTTCGGCGTCTCCACCGATTTCACCAATCATTACAATTGCTTTGGTTTCTGGATCATCTTGGAATGCTTTTAGGCAATCAATATGAGTTGTGCCAATTACTGGATCTCCACCAATACCAACTGCAGTCGTAAATCCAATATCGCGAAGTTCGTACATCAATTGATAGGTCAATGTTCCGGATTTTGACACAAGGCCAATTGGGCCACTGCCAGTAATATCTGCAGGAATAATTCCAACATTTGAATGACCTGGACTTATAACACCTGGACAATTTGGTCCAACAAGTCTGGTGCTTCCCTTTTCTGCTGCATAAGTATAGAAATATGCAGAATCATGAACCGGAATGCCCTCTGTAATTACAACAACTAACGGCATCTTGGCATCAATAGCATCAATTACTGCAGCTTTTGCAAATTTAGGTGGCACGAATACCACTGAAACATTTGCACCAGTTGCTGACATTGCTTCTGCAACAGTGTTGAAAACAGGAAGCAATTTGCCATCCATGTCAACGCTTTGGCCACCTTTGCCTGGAGTCACTCCACCAACGATATTGGTGCCAGCTTTTAACATTCGTTTGGTGTGCTTGGTTCCTTCAGAACCGGTCATGCCTTGAACAATTACTTTGCTATCCGAATTAATAAAAATCGCCATTTACTTTGCCGCCAATTCTGCTGCGCGTGCAGCTGCACCATCCATAGTGTCTAATTGCTGCACCAATGGATGCGCTGCTTCATTAAGAATTCGACGTCCTTCTGCCACATTGTTTCCATCTAAACGGACCACAATTGGTTTAGATGCTGCAGATCCTAAAATTTCTAAAGCCTTTACGATTCCGTTTGCGACGGCATCACATGCAGTAATTCCACCAAAAACATTTACGAAAACGCTCTTCACGTCTTTATCACCAAGGATGATTGATAAACCATCAGCCATCACTTCTGCAGAGGCTCCGCCTCCGATATCTAAGAAATTAGCTGGGCGGACATTTCCAAATTTTTCACCGGCGTATGCGACGACATCTAATGTAGACATCACTAGTCCCGCGCCATTTCCAATAATTCCAACTTCGCCATCTAACTTGACGTAATTAAGCCCTTTAGCTTTTGCAGCTTCTTCTAAAGCATTCGCAGCTGATTTATCAATCAAAGCCTCATGATCTGGTTGACGAAATTCTGCATTGTCATCCAGGGTAACTTTTCCATCTAACGCGATGATTTTTCCATCTGCAGTCTTAACTAGCGGATTTACTTCAACCAAAGTCGCATCTTCTTTGGTAAATACTCCCCATAGAAGTTCGATTACCTTGGCAACATCTGCTGCAATTTCAATTGGGAATTTTGCTTGCGCGACAATTGCGGCAGCTTTAGCGCTATCAATACCTGCAACTGCTGATACAGGCACCTTTGCTAATTTCTCTGGC
The DNA here is from genome assembly GCA_023262125.1 of Candidatus Nanopelagicaceae bacterium. The sequence goes on from JALRDT010000025.1 coordinate 2,989, forward strand.
GCGGTACGAGCAACTTCTTCAATATCCATTCCACCTGCAACAGATGCCATGCAGAGATATTGACGATTTGAACGATCTAATAAAATTGAAACGTAATACTCTTCAGCAATAGGTGCAGCTTGCGCAATCATCACTCTATGCACAGTGTGGCCTTTGATATTCATACCGAGAATTGCAGAGGCTTTCTCTTTAGCATCTTCTGCGTTATCTGCAACTTTAACGCCACCAGCTTTTCCGCGACCGCCAACTTTTACCTGCGCTTTAACGACCACCTTGCCGCCAATTTTCGCAGCTGCTGCGTGTGCTTCTTCGGGGGTTGTAGCGACAGCGCCTGCTAATACAGGAACGCCATGCTTTTCAAATAAATCTCTAGCTTGATATTCAAATAAATCCACGAACGAATATTAGTCGTGAAATTAGAGCTTCTCGACCGGCGCATAGCGCAGCAGTAAGCGCTTCTCTCCTGATTGTCCGAAATTAATGGTCGCTTCAGTTCGATCGCCTTCTCCAGAAATCTTCACAACCGTGCCTAATCCAAATGTGTCATGAGCCACACGATCACCAACATTTAACGAAATCGTGATTGAAGATTTCTTACCAGTAGCTCTTGGTGGTGGCGCAGATTGAACAAATTTTGGTTTTGGAGCAAAAGTTCTTTGGCGCCATTCAATTAAATTATCTGGAATCTCATCTAAGAATCTTGATGCAGGGTTGTAATTGGGCGCTCCCCAAGCGCTTCGATATTCGGCGCGAGTTAAATATAAACGTTCTTGCGCTCTGGTTAATCCGACATATGCAAGACGTCTCTCTTCCTCTAATTCATCACGTTCGCCCAAAGTTCGGTTGTGAGGGAAGATGCCATCTTCCAAGCCAGTTAAAAAGACTGTTGGAAATTCCAATCCTTTAGCGGTATGCAAAGTCATTAAAGTAATTACACCACCATGATCTGCACCTTCAGGAATTTCATCGGAATCTGCAACTAAGGCGACCTGCTCTAAAAAGCCGGCTAATGAAATTTTTGATTCATCCGGCAATTCCTCAATTGGGGTCTCTTCATATTCAATTGATACCGCGACTAATTCTTGTAAATTCTCAACTCGGGATTCATCTTGTGGGTCATTGCTGTTCTGTAATTCAGCTAATAAACCGGATTGTTCCAATGTTGCTTCAAGAATTGTTGAAGGCTTTGTGCCTGCCTCTACTAGAACATTTAGAGTAAGAATCAAAGAGACAAAACTAGATAGCGAGGCTGTTGCCCGACCACCCAGATCAGAGCTATTTGCAACTGTATTAAGTGCCTGCCAGAAAGTGATGCCACGGGAATTTGCAATACTTTCAATTGTTTCAATTGCACGATCACCAATGCCTCTTTTAGGAACATTTATAATTCGACGGAGTGATACTTCATCTTCTAAATTCACTAGGATTTTGAGATAAGCAAGGAAATCTTTAATTTCTCGACGCTCGTAAAATCTAACTCCGCCAACTACTTTATATGGCAGACCAGAGCGCATAAAAACTTCTTCAAAAACACGAGATTGCGCATTGGTGCGATAGAAAATAGCGGTATCTCCATATTTAGAGGTGCCATCTTGAGATAACTTCTTTATCTCACCTGAGATAAATTCAGCCTCATCATGTTCGCTTTCGGCAACATATCCGATTAGCGAAGATCCAGCGCCAGCTTCAGACCATAAGTTCTTAGCTTTTCGGCCCTGATTCTGTTCGATAACTGCATTAGCGGCGCTAAGAATGTTCTGAGTTGAGCGGTAATTCTGTTCGAGTAAAATTGTTTCCGCATCTAAATAATCTAATTCGAATTGCAAGATATTACGAATTGTTGCGCCACGGAATCCATAAATTGATTGATCAGCATCTCCCACAACGCAAAGTTCTGCAGCTGGAATTCCTTCTTCGTCTTTTCCAACTAATTCTTTGACTAACATATATTGCGCATGATTGGTATCTTGATATTCGTCAACCAAAATATGTCTAAATCTAGAGCGCAGTCTGGCTTTGACCTCTGGAAAACGTTGAATAACCTCAACAGTTTTCATTATTAAATCATCAAAATCCATTGCGTTGGCTTGGCCCAAACGTTTCTGGTAGAGCGAATAGACATCTGCACATATCTGTTCGTATTGATTACTGGTTGAATTCAGGTAATCCGCAGGTCCAAGCAATTCGTTCTTTGCATTTGAAATTGTCGAAGCAAATTGGCGAGGCGGATATCTCTTTGGATCAAGATTTAAATCTTTGCAAACTAAGGCAATTAGTTTTTGAGAGTCTGCGCTATCGTAAATAGTGAAATTATTTGAGTACCCCAAACGATGCGCTTCAATTCTAAGAATTCGAACACACGCGGAGTGGAATGTTGAGACCCACATTGACTTTGCAATTGGTCCGACAAGTTCGGAAACGCGCTCTTTCATCTCTCCGGCTGCTTTGTTAGTGAAAGTAATTGCTAAAATTTCAAAAGGTCGAATATTTCTGCGCGCCATTAAATAAGCGATTCGACGAGTTAAAACTCGAGTTTTTCCAGAACCAGCTCCAGCGACAACTAATAATGGCGTTCCACTATGAATAACTGCAGCTGCTTGCTGCGGATTTAAGCCACTTAATAACGGATCTGATTGATCGCTGGACATGAGGCAAGAGTCTATTGGTCGTGGGAGACTATGCCCGTGGAACCACGTGACGATAAAGAGATTTCGCGCATACTCGTAGTTAATGCGCACCCAGATGATGCCGATTTTGGCGTAGGCGGAACTGTCGCAAAACTTGCTGCGAAAGGTATTGAGATTACCTATGTTTGCTGCACTAATGGTGATCAAGGCGGAGAAGAATCTGGTGTCCCGCAGGAAGAGATGGCTGCAACTCGTCAACGTGAACAACGCGATGCTGCACGAGTTCTGGGTGTTAAAGATGTAATTTATTTAAATTACCGCGATGGCCATCTCGAACCAACTCTTGGACTTCGCAAAGATATTGTTCGTCAAATTAGAATTCATAAACCCGATCGCATGTTAATCCAAAGCCCAGAAAGAAATTGGGATCGAATTGGTGCCAGCCACCCTGATCATTTGGCTGCAGGCGAAGCGGCAATTCAAGCAGTTTATCCAGATGCCAGAAATCCATTTGCATTTATGGATTTAAAAAATGAAGAAGGTCTCGAACCGTGGCGCGTGAAAGAGGTTTGGGTTTATGCGCACCACTCACCTGATTATTGGGTGGATATCACTGAAACTTTTCCAAAGAAGATGGCAGCTTTAAATGCGCATGTTTCTCAAACGGCACATAACAAAGAGCTCGAACGTATGGTCCGCGAATGGGCGGAACGAAATGCCGGCGTCGGTGGCTTACCAGTTGGTCACTTAGCTGAAGCTTTTAAGATTGTAAATACTGATTAATAAAATGAAACGCGATTGGTATGGCGAATTAATCAATGCGATTAGATTGCGTAGATATTGGATTCGCCAAGTATTAATCGCAGGTATTGCCTCAGCTGTTGCCTGGCAGGTGGGAAATTTAGTACTTCAAAACGGTGGGCTAATTGCGGCTATCGCATGCGCACTCAGCATTCGTATTTCGACCTATAAATCTTTTCGAGAAGGCTTTGGTCAAATAGTCGGAACAGCTATTGGCGCCTCCGTTGCGCTTCTTGCCGTAGGAATTTTTGATTTTGGAAATATCGCAATTTTCACCACAGTAGTACTTGGTGCTTTTGCAGCACGTGCTCTGCATCTTGGTGAAGTGGCATCTGTAAATGTGCCGGTTACTGCATTAATTGTTATTGGCCCGGGGATTAGTGAAAATAAAGCTTTCACTCGACTTGGAGAGACTTTTATTGGTGCAATCATTGCAGTGATCTTCTCTTTTTATGCTCACCCTAAAACACCAACTGGTCGTACCTTGGAATTAATTGGAAGTTACACCAAACGCGCTGCCACATTACTTTCAGATATGGCTGAAGGTGTTGCTTCAACTTTTGATACTGCATCTGCTGGTAGGTGGTTGGCTAGGGGTAGAAATTTAGTTGAGACTATTCCAAATCTACGTGGCCAAGCTTTAGAAGCTAAGCGCTCTTCTAGGTGGTTACCAAACGATAATTTAGCGGTGGCCGAAGTCTTATATTTAAGAGCGGTATCTACCGAACATATTATTGTTCAAGTTCGCTCAATATCTCGCACTTTATTCGATCTATCGATTGATGGTGGTGTTCCCGAAAGAATTCGTAGAGAAGTTGCTTTGGCGCTCTCATCAGCAAGTTATGCAGTTGCAGATAAAGCTGAAAGTGAAGACCTAGAAGCAACTGCAAATGATTTACGCGCATCGGCATCGATTCTTCGAGAATCACTTATGAAGCAAACTAATGTAATCAACAGCGAAGTCGTCGTTAAATTAGCTTCAATTATCTCTAACTTAGATGTAATTGCCGATTCATTGGACGAATCTTCACCAGCTATTACTGATGTTTTAACGCCAGATGAACCAGCTGACCAGAAAATTATTAAGAAGAACTGGTTTAGGAAACTTTGGCGCTCTTAATTTGTACAGGTTGAGCCGTAAAGCCGTCACCGGTGTAAACAATTTTGCCAGTTGCATCTTGCGTAATCGCACCTTGCTTAGCAATAAATCTAACGATATCTAGGCCTTTAGTGATCTTTCCCCAAATTGTGTAATTAGGTCCAAGGGTGGTGTTTTCGTAAACAAAGAAAACTTGCGAACCATTTGTTCCTGGACCTGAATTTGCCATAGCTACAGTGCCGGCTGGATAGTTGTTATTAGCGTTCTTAGGTAAGTTCTCATCTTTATAGCCCTTCCAACCAGTTGGATTTCCTGCTCCAGTCAAAGTTGGATCGCCACATTGCAGTACATACAAACCTTGTGTAGTTAAGCGATGACAAAGTGAATTGTCGTAATACTTACCTTTAATAAGGGCTGCTAAAGACGTAATAGTGATTGGCGCATTTTGATTTAAAGAAACTTCAATAACGCCACAATTGGTATCGAAAGTAAATTTCTTTGGGAGAGGTTTTGCAGCCTTAGTTGGTTGTGCAACTTTGCCTGGTGTGTGCGCTTTAGCAGTTGCTTGAGCACACTTGATTGCAGCTTCTGCCGTTGGAGCTGAAACTGCCACTAAGGCAGAGCTAACTAATAGCGCTGAAAGGACTGCAGCTAACTTCTTCTTCATTTCTTTACTCCCACTCAATTGTTCCAGGTGGCTTACTAGTGATGTCTAAAACTACACGATTTACTTCCCGAACTTCGTTGGTAATTCGAGTAGAAATATTCTCAAGTAATTCATATGGCAATCTCGACCAATCTGCAGTCATTGCATCTTCACTTGATACCGGCCTTAACACAATTGGGTGTCCGTATGTTCTGCCGTCACCTTGAACGCCAACGCTTCTAACATCTGCAAGAAGCACCACGGGACATTGCCAAATTGAACGATCTTGGCCGGCGGCCTTTAACTCTTCGCGGACAATTAAATCGGCTTGGCGTAATACTTCTAATCGATCTGAAGTTACCTCTCCGATTATTCGCACTGCTAGCCCCGGGCCAGGAAATGGCTGTCGCCAGATGATCTCTTCTGGAAGTCCTAGCTGCAAACCTACTTGTCTTACTTCATCTTTAAATAACGTACGCAGAGGTTCTACTAAATTAAACTTTAGATCGTCTGGTAATCCACCAACATTGTGATGTGATTTGATATTCGCTGTTCCGGTACCGCCACCTGATTCGACTACATCTGGATAGAGCGTACCTTGGACTAAAAATTCGACTTCGCCGCCAGTTGCAATATCACGCGCAGCTTTCTCAAATGATCTAATAAATTCACGACCAATAATTTTGCGCTTCTCTTCTGGATCTTCGACACCAGAAAGCGCATCAAGGAATTGTTTCTTGGCATCAACAACAACTAAATCAACGCCGGTCGCAGCAACAAATTCGCGCTCTACTTGCTCTGCTTCGCCACTTCGTAGAAGGCCGTGATCTACAAATACACAGGTAAGTTGATTTCCAACTGCACGCTGAATAATCGCAGCTGCTACTGCCGAATCAACTCCACCTGAAAGCCCACAAATTACTCGCTTCTGACCAATAACTTCTTTAGCTTTTGCAATTTCAGCTTCAGCAATATTTTGAGTAGTCCAAGTTGGATTGCATTTAGCGATATTAATTAGCCAGTTATGCAGAATTGTTTGACCATATTCGGAATGTAAAACTTCTGGGTGAAACTGCACGCCAGCTAATTGTGCGCTCTCATTCTCAAATGCAGCTACCGGCGTATCAGAAGTATTTGCGCAGATAGTAAATCCAGCTGGCGCTTGGGTCACTGCATCGCCATGAGACATCCATACCAGTTGTTTTAATGGAAGATCTTTGAATATCTTTGATCCCTTCGCAGTTAGTTGAGTGCGACCAAACTCAGATTTTCCAGTTTTTGTAACCACTCCTCCGAGCGCTGCTGCCATGGCTTGAAATCCATAACAAATTCCAAAGACAGGGATTCCAAGTTTCAGAATCTCATTATCAAAAGTAGGCGCATGCTCTTCATAAACAGAAGAAGGGCCGCCTGACAAAATAATTGCTTGTGGGTTTTTCGCCTTAACATCAGCTGCAGAGATATGTGATGGCACAATCTCAGAGAAAACATTTGCTTCTCGAACTCGGCGCGCAATTAATTGCGCATATTGGGCACCAAAATCAACAACTAGTACGCCCGAGTTTGAATTAGCCACGAGTTATAAGAACCTCAACGCGTTGGAATTCCTTCAATGTTGAATATCCGCAAGTTGCCATCGCGCGACGCAGTGCACCAAACATATTCATTGATCCATCTGATGAATGTGATGGTCCAACCAAAATCTCTTCAAGAGTTCCTACGGTTCCGACTGAAACTCTTTCGCCTCTTGGAAGTTCTTGGTGATGCGCTTCAGAACCCCAGTGCCAACCAAGCCCCGGCGCCTGAGTTGCTTTAGCAAGTGGAGAACCCATCATCACTGCATCGGCGCCACATGCAATTGCTTTCGCAATATCGCCAGATCGACCAACTGAACCATCCGCAATAACATGAACATAACGTCCACCAGATTCATCTAAGTATTCGCGACGAGCGGCGGCAACTTCAGAGACTGCTGATGCCATCGGTACTTCTACACCTAAGACTTTGCGAGTGGTATGTGCTGCGCCGCCACCAAACCCAACCAACACACCTGCGGCCCCTGCGCGCATTAAGTGAAGCGCCGCGGTTCCGTTAGCTACTCCGCCGACAATTACTGGCACATCTAGTTCGTAAATGAATTTCTTTAAGTTAAGCGCCTCTCCAGAACCAACATGTTCTGCCGAAACTGTAGTCCCGCGTATTACGAAGATATCTACACCCGCATCAATAACTGCTTTATGCAGCTCTGCAGTGCGTTGTGGTGATAGCGAAGCGGCAACTGTAATTCCGGCATCGCGAATCTGCTTAATGCGTTCCTTGATCAACTCTGGACGAATAGGCGCCGAATAAATCTCTTGCATACGAAGAGTTGCATGTTTTTCTGGCATAGATGCAATTTCGCCAAGTGGAATTCGTGGATCGTCATAACGAGTCCATAATCCCTCAAGATTTAAAACTCCTAAGCCGCCTAACCGGCCAATTTCAATGGCGGTCTCTGGAGACATAACAGAATCCATTGGTGCCGCCATCATTGGAATATCAAATTTGTATGCGTCTATCTGCCATTCGGTAGATACATCTTTTGGATCGCGAGTACGACGACTTGGCACTACTGCGATGTCATCAAATGAATAAGCAACTCGGGCACGTTTGCCAGGTGCGATTTCAATACTATTTTGCATAATTAGGAGCGTCCTTTATCTCTGCCACATCATGCGGATGGCTCTCTTTTAGCCCGGCAGAGGTAATTCGAATTAATTGACCTTCTTTACGTAATGTTTCGATGTCAGGTGCACCTGCATAACCCATGCCACTTCGAAGACCACCAACTAATTGGTGAATAACAGAGGTAACCGGTCCGCGATAACGAATTTTTCCTTCAATACCTTCTGGTACCAATTTATCTTCAGAAAGTACATCGTCTTGCATGTAGCTATCATTTTTGCTGTGTTTGATAAATTACTTTCATTTTTATTACGATTCAAAAATGGAAAGTATTACAAAGCTATTTTGATTTTACTG
>JALRDT010000051.1 GCA_023262125.1 Candidatus Nanopelagicaceae bacterium
AAATCGCCTTATCGAACTTCAAATGGAAGGAGCAGTTGGTTAATGTTAAATACCAACATTATTCACACTCCAACTGGCCGCGAAGAAGCATGGCGTTTTACTCCGCTTGCTAAGTTAAAAGGTTTGCACGACGGAACCGCGGTAATCGGACAGGCTCATTCGCTCGTTTCTAAGCAACTTCCTGCCGGAGCAACATTCAACCGAGTCGCGTCATCAAACCATGCCACAAATAGTGATGATGCAATTGTGCAACGTGTAGTTGGAGATTCAACTATTGCCCAGCTGACAATCGATGGCGAAATCACCGACCCAATCATCATCGGTCGAACTGCGATTAAAGATGCTGAGTATTCAAGAGTGCAGGTTTTAGTTAAGAAATTCGCTAAAGCCACATTGATTTTTGAAAATACCGGCAATTCTTTAATAGCTGAAGATATAGAGATTGTGTTAGAACCAGGATCAAATCTAACTTTTGTAACATTGCAAGAGTTCGATGCAGATGCGGTTTACGCAGCGCGCCACCACGCAATTGTTGATAAAGATGCCACATTTAAATCAATTACGGTAACCATAGGTGGTTCTCTGGTTCGAATTCTTCCAACCGTGGAATTTAAGGCGCCGGGTGGGGATGTTGATTTACAAGGTGTCTATTTCGCATCGGCTGGTCAGCATCTCGAACATCGCTTGCATGTCGACCACTTAGTTCCAAATGCTAAATCTCGCGTCAATTACAAGGGAGTTTTGGCAGGGGATTCAGCACGCACTGTTTGGTTTGGCGATGTCTTTATTCGTGCTGCCGCAGAAGGAACCGATACTTACGAGCTAAATCGTAATTTGCTATTAACTGATGGCGCTCGTGCAGATTCAGTACCAAACCTTGAAATCGAAACTGGCGAAATTGTAGGAGCAGGACATGCATCTACAACCGGCAGATTTGATGATGAGCAGCTCTTCTATTTAATGTCACGTGGAATAAATATTGATGATGCGCGACGTTTGGTGGTTCGCGGTTTCTTCAATGAAATCATCGGCCAAATTAACAATGAAGAGATTGAAGAGCGCCTCATGAACCACATTGATGGCGAACTTGAAAAGGTAGGCAAGTAATGCCAGATCTACTTTTTGATTCAATAGTCGAAGGCAAGCCGGTCAAGCTGACAAAGAATGGTAAAGAGCTCTGTGTTGCCCGAGTTGGTAATGAAGTCTTTGCAATCGAAGATAATTGCAGCCATCAAGATGCAGCGCTCTCAGAAGGCGAACAGAATGGCTACAAAATCGAATGTTGGTTGCATGCAGCTGAATTCGATTTACGCACTGGCGCAGCGCTCTGCCCACCAGCTACACAAGCAGTAAAAACTTATCCAGTTTCAATTGATGGCAAAAACGTCATAGTAGAAGTTCTATAGGGTTATAAGGAGAGAAAAGATGAGTAAATTAGAAATCCGCGGTCTACAAGTAGTTGTAAATACCGAAAACGGCCCTAAAGAAATTTTGAAGGGCGTAGATTTAACAGTTAATTCAGGCGAGACTCATGCAATCATGGGTCCAAATGGTTCTGGAAAATCAACACTTGCATACTCAATTGCAGGTCATCCAAAGTATGAAATCACTGGCGGAACTGTTCATTTAGATGGCCAAGATATTCTTGAAATGAGCGTTGATGAACGCGCAAAGGCTGGGCTCTTCCTTGCGATGCAATATCCAGTAGAGGTGCCAGGCGTTTCTGTATCAAATTTCTTGCGAACTGCAGCAACAGCACTTCGCGGTGAAGCTCCAAATCTACGTAAATGGGTTGGCGAAGTTAAAGATGCAATGGCAGCGCTTAAAATGGATCCTGCCTTCGCTGAGCGCAGCGTTAACGAAGGTTTCTCTGGCGGTGAAAAGAAACGCCATGAAATCATGCAGCTTGAATTACTAAAACCACGAATCGCGATTCTAGATGAAACTGATTCTGGTTTAGATGTCGATGCGCTAAAGGTTGTCTCCGAAGGAGTAAATCGTGCAAAGGCAAATAACGATTTAGGTGTATTGCTAATTACTCACTACACCCGCATCCTTCGCTACATTAAACCTGACTTCGTACACGTATTTGCAAATGGTCGAATCGTTGAAGAAGGTGGCCCAGAGCTAGCTGAGAAGCTGGAAGAACAGGGTTACGCGGAGTACGCATCAAAGTAATGCTTGATGTATCCGCCATCAAGAAGGACTTTCCGATCTTTGATCGAACAGTTCGTGATGGCCAACGCCTGATTTATCTTGATAGCGGAGCAACTTCTCAAAAACCAAATTCAGTTATTGATGCCGAAAGTAATTTTTACAGATTTAATAATGCAGCCGTTCATCGTGGCGCCCATCAATTAGCAGAAGAGGCAACTGAGAATTTTGAGAATGCTCGTTCAATAGTTGCAGAATTCATAGGCGCTAAGAGTGATGAAATTGTCTTCACTAAAAGCGCAACCGAATCAATAAATTTAGTTGCTTATGCGCTCACTGAAAAGATCAAACCAGGTGATCGAATCGTGGTCTCGGAAATGGAACATCATGCCAATTTGGTTCCTTGGCAACAGTTGGCAAAACGCACCGGGGCAGAGTTAGCTTGGTTTGAAGTAACTCCAGAAGGTCGTCTAGATTTAAGTAATATCGAAAAAGTCATTACTTCAAATACCGCAATAGTTGCAATAACACATCAGTCAAATGTTTTAGGAACGATCAATCCACTTGAGCAGATCGTAAAACGTGCAGAAGCAGTTGGAGCTGAAGTTTTATTAGATGCCTGCCAATCGGTTCCGCATATGTCAGTTGATGTTCGCAAACTTGGCGTAGATTATTTAGCCTTTTCAGGACATAAGGCGCTTGGCCCTACTGGAGTTGGAGTTCTATGGGGCAGAAATCTGGAATCTTTCCCGCCATTTCTCTTTGGTGGATCCATGATTGAAAATGTAACAATGACCGATGCAACTTGGGCACCAGCACCTAAAAAGTTTGAAGCAGGCGTTCCAAACATGGCACAAGCCATTGGGCTTGGTGCTGCATTAAATTACCTTTCAAAAGTCGGATTGAATTCAATTCACGAACACGAAATCTATTTAACGAAAGCGCTAATCGCAGGACTTGGCGATATCAATGGCATTAATATCTTTGGGCCTAAAGAGATAGATTTAAGAGGCGGGGTAGTTTCTTTTACCCTCGATGGAATTCATCCACATGATTTAGGCCAGTTTTTAGATTCAAAAGGAATTGCAGTTCGAACCGGACATCACTGTGCATGGCCATTGGCAAGAAAGTTTAAGGTCCAAGCCACAACTCGAGCTTCTCTTTATTTATACAACGATTTATCAGATATTGATGCTTTGTTATCTGGAATCCATGATGCAAAGAAATTCTTTTTGGAGAGATAATGGAATTGAATTCTCTCTATCAAGAGGTCATTTTGGATCACTACAAAAGACCTCATCACAAAGGTTTAATACCTGGTGATATTCAAGTTCATCACATCAATCCAAGTTGTGGCGATGAAGTTACCCTCTCCTTAAAAATTAAAGATAATAAAGTTGCTGAAATCACTTGGGATGGAGTTGGTTGCTCCATTTCGCAGGCAAGCGTTTCCATAATGAGTGATTTATTGATTAACAAAAGTATTAATGAAGCTGCGAATATCTTGGATTCCTTTGTGAGCATGATGCAGAGCAAAGGCGCGGATCCAGGAGATGAAAACACACTAGAAGATGGCGTAGCGCTGTCTGGAGTCTCAAAGTATCCAGCTCGTATAAAATGTGCACTTCTGGGTTGGATGGCATATAAAGATGCAGTAACTCAAGTAGGGGAGAGATAAATGTCTGCAAAAGTTGATGATGTAACTGAGGCAATGAAAGATGTGGTTGATCCCGAACTAGGTATCAATGTCGTAGATCTTGGTTTGATTTATGACATCATGGTTGACGATAACAACATTGCGGTTCTTAACATGACATTGACTTCTGCTGCATGTCCACTTCAAGATGTCATAGAAGATCAGACCAGGGCAGCGCTAGCTGGCATAACTGATGATGTAAAAATCAATTGGGTCTGGATGCCACCTTGGGGACCAGACAAGATCTCTGATGATGGTCGCGATCAACTTCGTGCGCTCGGATTTACTGTTTAATTTCGGTTAATCTACTTTTATGTCAATGCATGCTGGCTGGATGGCCCTGCGCACGCTTTCAAGCGATCAATCAGTAAAACATGCAAAATTAAAACCAGACACTTTAAAGAGAATTATTAAATACGCTAGGCCGTACCAAAGTAAATTCCTGCTCTTTTTTATCGCTTTAGTTCTTGACTCAGTTTTAACTGTAGCTACGCCATTATTACTCAAACGTTTAATTGATGAGGGCGTGATTCCAAAGAATAGCGCCCTAGTTACGCAATTAGCTCTTTTAGTTGGTTTTATTGCTATTGCATATGCCGCAGTAAATATCTTTATTAGATGGTATTCGGCAATTATTGGTGAAGGCTTGATTTATGACTTGCGTAGTCAAGTCTTTCAACATGTTCAATCTCAATCGATTGCCTTTTTTACTCGAACCCAAACAGGCGCATTAATTACCAGAATTAATTCAGATGTACTTGGAGCCCAACGAGCTTTTACTGCAACTTTTTCGGGAGTAATTAGTAATGTGATTACTTTGATTTTAGTCATCGGTGCAATGATCAGCTTAAGTTGGCAAATCACCCTTTTATCTTTGGTATTACTACCAATTTTTTTGATTCCTACGAAATATGTGGGGCGGCGCCTAGCTGAATATACCCAACAGTCATATGAGCTAAATGCTGAAATGGCTAGCACCATGACTGAGCGATTTAATGTTTCAGGTGCGCTACTCGTAAAACTTTACGGAAATCCAATTAAAGAGGCTAAGAACTTCCGCGGTAAAGCCAGAAAAGTTGCAGACATTGGAATTAACATGGCGATGCTTAATACATTCTTCTTTGTCGCATTGATTTCAGTGGCTTCAATTGCTACAGCTTTTGCATATGGAGTAGGTGGCCATTTCGCCATTGCCGGCACTATGACCGTTGGAAGTTTGATTGCGATTACCACTTTGCTTGCCAGGCTTTATGGTCCACTTACCGCGCTTGGTACGGTCCGTGTTGATGTTATGGGCGCGCTAGTCTCATTTGAAAGAGTTTTTGAAGTATTGGATTTGCAACCAATGGTTAAAGATAAACCCGATGCGACTAATCTGGATGCCCAAAATCCAAAGATTGAATTCAAGAATGTTAAATTTGCATATCCAACTGCATCCGAAATCTCATTAGCCTCGCTTGAATCAGCTGCTAAACCTGAGACGATTGAAAGTGGCGAAATTTTAAAAGGAATTTCATTCACAGTAGAGCCAGGTACTTTGACTGCATTAGTAGGTTCATCTGGCGCGGGCAAGACCACTATTAGCGCACTACTACCTAGACTTTATGATGTTACCGAAGGTGCTATTGAAATAAACGGATCTGACATTAGAGATATCAGCGGGGAATCTCTGCGAAATTCCATAGGTGTCGTGATGCAAGATTCACATCTTTTCCATGACACTATTATTGAAAATTTAAGATATGCAAAAGCTGAAGCAACAATCGAAGAAATGGAAGCTGCTTGCAAAGCGGCACAGATTTGGGAGTTGATTGAATCGCTTCCTAATGGGCTAGAAACTATGGTCGGAGAACGTGGCCATCGCTTATCTGGTGGTGAAAAACAACGAATAGCAATTGCTCGTTTACTTCTAAAGGCGCCAAGTATCGTAATTCTTGATGAAGCTACGGCACATTTAGATTCTGAAAATGAATCGCTAGTGCAAGCTGCTCTCAAGGAAGCGCTAAAGGGTCGAACAAGCATTGTGATTGCACATCGTTTAAGTACCATCAAAGAGGCTGATCAAATCTTGGTACTAAATAATGGAATTATCGAAGAGCGCGGTACCCATGAAGAATTGGTAGAAAAAGGCGGGCTTTATAGCGAGCTTTACTTGCGTCAGGATTTATCTTCTACGAATTAAAATTCGTGCATAAATAATCAAGCCTGCAAAGAATATCCACTGAAGAGCATATGCCATATGTGGACCATCAGACAGTTCTGGTAACTCTGCCGGAGTATCTGGTGTAATTCCATCACCGCTAATTAAATCTATATAAAAATCCTCTGTGTCAACTTTTGACTTAAGATTCCAACTGCTTATTAAATTTCCGCCTGCAGGTAATGCAAAAAATGATCCACGGGGAAGAGATGAATCCAAACGAACTCTTCCAATAAGTTCTATCTCTTCGGCAGGAGTTGGAGGCAACTTCGGCCGTTCTAATGCAGTCTCTCCAGCCTTTACCCAACCCCGATCAATCCAAAATTGCTTACCTTGACTCTGGAATAGAGTTAAATATTGGTAGCCGTATTTACCTTCGGAGTTATAGCGATTACGAAGTAGTACTTCTTTCTCTTTTATAAAAAATCCTGTTATTTTTACAGTTCGCCATTCAAACTCTTTTAATTTAGAAGAGTTGCGGAGATCTTCCAATGCAATTGGCGGCAATGAGGTATTTGCTTCGATTTCAAAATTCTTGGCATGTCTTGCAACGCCTCTTTCATATTGCCAATTAGCTGCTACTAAGCAGAGTGCAACTAGGGAGAGCGCCAATATTGTTTTAAGAAAAGCCCAAGGCTCTCTACTTGCCTTAGAACTCAATTTGTTTTTGATTTTCAAATCTTTCAGAGGGCTTAAATGATTGTGATTGACCGGCGTTTGCAATTACCACTGCAAAGTAGGGAAGCAGAACTGCTCCCGCAATTAGAAACCAGCGGTAAGGAGATGGTGCAAGTACTGCACCAATAAAGCATGCGGTGCGAATTGACATTGAAATTAAATATTTTTTCATGCGCCCAGGAATCTCCTCACTATGCGCATATTTCGCGCTAGATATTGAGATTGGCTTCTCGCTCACTCGCTAAGAATAAGACTTACGCATGGGTAATTGGTAAGTTACCCCTCGTGAGTACAGACACTAAAGTGGCCTTAGTTACCGGCGGCAACCGTGGAATTGGTTTAGCGATCGCCCAGTCGCTTAAGGATGCTGGCTTCAAGGTAGTGGTGACCTATCGCTCAGGTGATGCCCCAGTCGGTTTTAATGCCGTGAAAATGGATGTCACCGATTCAAATAGCGTAGATCAAGGCTTTACAGATTGCGAAGAGAAATTCGGAATACCAGAAGTAATTGTTTGCAATGCTGGAATCACTAAAGATGGTTTAGTAATGCGCATGTCAGATGAAGATTTCAATAATGTTATTGATGCAAATTTAAATGGCGCTTTCCGAACCGCTCGTCGAGCAACAAAAGGTTTATTAAAGTTAAAGCGTGGCCGATTAATTTTCATTGGTTCTGTCGTTGGCGGAATAGGCTCTGCAGGGCAAGTTAATTATTCGGCTAGCAAAGCCGGCTTACTAGGAATGGCAAGATCTTTCGCCCGCGAGCTTGGCAGCAGAGGCATTACCGCCAATGTAATCGCACCGGGATTTGTCGAAACTGACATGACTGCAGAATTAACTCAAGCGCGGCGAGATGAGATTGCAAAAGCAGTCCCAATGCAACGATTCTGCACCGCAGATGAGATTGCGAAAGTCGTATCATTTATCGCATCTGATGCAGCTAGTTATATCTCTGGGGCTTTAATCCCAGTTGAAGGTGGATTAGGAATGGGGCACTAAATGGGCATACTTGAAGGTAAAAAAATATTAGTAACTGGTGTTTTAACAGATACATCAATTGCTTTTCATGTAGCCCGTTTAGCACAAGAAGAGGGTGCGGAAATTGTGCTCACCTCTTTCGGTCGTGCAATGAGTATTACAACTCGAATTGCAGGACGTTTGCCAAAACCAGCGCCAGTTATTGAATTAGATGTTACAAATGATGAACATCTTGCAACACTTGCAAGTAGAGTTAAAGAACATCTTCCTTATCTAGATGGAGTTGTTCATTCAATAGGTTTTGCTCCTGAATCAGCACTTGGCGGAAAATTCTTAAGCACTGAGTGGCCAGATGTAGCCACTGCGGTGCAAGTATCTGCATATTCATATAAATCGTTAACAATGGCTTGCAAACCGCTTTTCCCGGCAACTGGCGCTTCAGTTGTTGGTATGGATTTTGATGCACAAGTTGCTTGGCCAAAGTACGACTGGATGGGTGTTGCAAAAGCTGCGCTCGAATCTACAAATCGTTACCTTGCAAAATTCTTAGGCCCAGAAAATATTCGATTTAATCTTGTAGCTGCTGGACCAATCTCAACCATTGCAGCAAAATCAATTCCAGATTTCCAACAGTTTGAACATTTATGGGATTTACGTTCGCCACTTCGTTGGGATGTAACTGATCCAATTCCAGCAGCTAAAGGTGCGATAGCGTTACTTTCAGATTGGCTACCTGCAACCAGTGGTGAAATCATCCACGTTGATGGTGGTTTCCACGCTATGGGTGGCTAGTTCGGTTAATTCCCTCCGGATTTGGCGCTTTAGCCGCCCTCACTTAAACTTCTCTCATTGACCGGCTATATGCCGCAAGAGGAGAAATCCCACCTAAACCGCTTAGGCGGAATGGTAAAGTCAAAGAAGTTTAAAAACTTCTCTGCTCTTTTCTTGCGCGTTTGCATGTTAATAACCACGTAAGAAGGAGAAACCATCAGCACAGAACCACGTATCAACGATCGCATTCGCGTATCGCAGATTCGTTTAATTAACTATGACGGCGAACAGGTCGGAGTAGTAGAAACTGCAACAGCGCTTCAAATGGCGGATGAAGTTGGGTTGGATCTCGTAGAGATTGCACCTGATGCAAATCCACCAGTCTGCAAAATTATGGATTTCGGAAAATACAAATACGAGATGGCGCAGAAAGCTCGCGAACAACGTCAAAACCAAACCCACATTGTGGTTAAGGAGATACGTCTACGTCCGAAGATTGAAACACATGATTATGAGACAAAGCGTAATCAGGTAATTAAATTTATTGGCGCAGGTGACAAGGTAAAGGTGACTATTCAATTTCGTGGTCGTGAGCAGTCTAGACCCGAACTCGGTTACAACTTGCTAAAACGTTTAGCAGAAGATGTAACTGATATTGCAAATGTTGAGTTCGCTCCAAAACAAGAGGGACGAAACATGACAATGGTTCTTGGTCCAAATAAGGCTGCCGGTAAAGCTAAGAAGCAGAGCAACTCTGCTCCTGTAAAAGAAGTAAAAGAGGAGGCTTAAATGCCAAAGATGAAATCCCACAGTGGAGCCAAGAAGACTTTCAAAGTCACTGGCTCTGGAAAAATCATGCACGAGCGTGCTGGAAAGCGCCACTTACTTGAGCGCAAGTCATCACGAGTTACTCGTCGTTTAGATCAAGAATCAGCTGCTAAAGCTCCGGTCGCATTTGCTGCAAAGCGCATGCTTGGACTTAAGTAAGGGGAGGATAAGAAATGGCAAGAGTTAAGCGCGGCGTTCACGCTGCAAAGAAGCGTCGTACCACCCTTGAGCGAGCTGCGGGCTATCGTGGTCAACGTTCACGTCTTTACACAAAGGCGAAAGAGCAAGTCACGCATTCATTAGTTTATGCATTTAACGATCGCAAGGATAAAAAAGGTGATTTCCGCCAGCTATGGATTCAGCGTATTAACGCTGGAGCACGTGCTAACGGCCTTACTTACAATCGTTTTATTCAAGGCTTAAAGAAGGCGGGCGTCGAAGTAGATCGCCGCATTCTTTCAGATCTAGCAATCAACGATCCAGCAGCATTCAAGACTCTTGTTGATGTTGCTCGCGCAAACGTTAATAATTAATTGATACTTTCTAATAGTTAATCGAAAGTTCGAAATGATTGAGAGCCTTCAGTCGCCACATGTTGGGCGAGTGAAGGCTCTTTTATCTTCTAAAAAAGATCGCTCTGAATCAAAATTATTTATTGCAGAGGGCATTCAAGGCGTTCGTGAAGCGCTTTTAATTGAAGGTGAAGTAGAGACACTTTACTTGACCAAATCTGGTACAGAACGAATGAATAGAGCAGGCTTGGATTTTTCCGCGGTAAATGTCGTTGAAATTTCCGACAAAGTTGCAGCTGCAATGTCGGATGCAATCACTTCTCAAGGCATTATTGCTATTTGTCGCATGATGATTCAAGGTGTTGAGACACTTGAAACTTTAGCGGCTAGCCATGTTATTTATCTTAATGAAATTCAGGATCCAGGTAATGCTGGAACAATTTTAAGAACTGCAGACGCTATGGGTATCTCAGCTGTAGTTACTTCACCCGGAAGTGTAGATTTCTATTCGCCTAAAGTAGTTCGATCTACCGCTGGATCTCTATGGCATATTCCTGTTTATTCTGGAGTAGAAGTATCAGATTTGCGCAAGGCGCTTCCTACCCACAATATATATTTATTAGATGGCGCTGGAGATAAATCACTTTTTGACATTGACTTCAAAAATCCTGCAATTTGGATATTTGGTAATGAAGCTCGAGGCTTAAAAGAAGGCACCGAAGAATTGAAAGGTGCCACCAGAATTTCAATTGCAATGCCAGGTAAAGCAGAATCACTTAATTTAGCGGCGGCCGCGGCAATCGTGATGCATGAAATATCCCGCGGAAGATAACTTCTTCAATATAGAATTCCGCACGTGAATCCAGCAGAAATTAATCAATGGGTGGCAGATGCCAAATCTGCCTTTGCCACCGCTGCTGATTTAGATCAACTTAAAAGTGCCCGCCTCGCGCACGCGGGGGATAAATCACCGATTTCGGGAGCTAGTCGTGCTTTAGGTTCTGTGCCAGCAGATCAAAAAGCTGAGCTAGGAAAAATTATTGGCGCCGCTCGTGCAGATATTAATGCAGCGCTAGATGCGCGCACTCAAGAGCTTGAAATTCTTCGCGATCAGAAAGTGTTACTTGAAGAAGTAGTGGATATAACTTTGCCGGCACTTCGCGAACATATTGGTGGACTTCACCCACTTACAGTTATTAAGAATGAAATCTCCGATTACTTTTTATCTTTGGGTTATTCAGTAGCTGAAGGCCCAGAGTTAGAAAGCGGCTGGTTAAAT
This sequence comes from Candidatus Nanopelagicaceae bacterium, assembly GCA_023262125.1. Next base: position 11,097 of record JALRDT010000051.1, read on the forward strand.
TTTGATGCGCTAAATATTCCCGCAGATCATCCAGCGCGCACCATGCAAGATACTTTCTTTATAGAACCGCTCTCATCGGGTCTGGTGCTTCGCACCCATACTTCACCGGTGCAGGCACGAACAATGTTGACTCAACAACCACCAATATATGTAATCTCGCCAGGTCGTACATTCCGCGCAGATGAATTGGATATGACTCACAGTCCAGTCTTTAATCAAGTTGAAGGTTTGGTCATCGATAAAGAAATCAATATGTCGCATTTAAAGGGAACGTTAGATGCTTTCGCGGTAAAGATGTTCGGCTCAGATGCAGTCACTCGTCTTCGCCCTTCTTTCTTCCCATTTACCGAACCAAGCGCTGAAGTAGATGTTTGGTTTAACAATCGCTGGATCGAATGGGGCGGTTGTGGAATGGTTAATCCTAAAGTTTTAGAAAATTGCGGAATTGATCCTGAACTTTATTCTGGATTTGCATTTGGTATGGGGCTAGAACGAACACTTATGGTTCGCCAAGGAATTAAAGATATGCATGACATCGTAGAAGGCGACATCCGTTTTAGTCGCGCTTTTGGACTTGGATTGGCTTAGGACTACATCATGCGCGCACCTAAATCTTGGATCGCAGAATATGTAGATCTTCCAGCAAATTTAACTGACCAACAGATTGCAGAGGGCTTAGTCCGCGTTGGCTTTGAAGTTGAAGAGATAATAGTTCAAGGCGCGGATTTAACAGGGCCAGTTGTGGTTGGCAAGGTATTAGCCATCGAAGAATTAAAAGAACATAAGAAGCCGATTCGGTATGTGGAGCTAGATTGCGGTGAAGGCCAATCAAGATTTGTTATCTGCGGCGCACAGAATTTTAAAGTGGGCGATCTGATTGTGGCTTCATTACCAGGTGCCGTTCTACCAGGTGGCTTTGCAATAGGAGCTCGGGAAACTTATGGGAAAACTTCCAATGGAATGATCTGTTCAGCCAAAGAACTTGGATTGGGCGACGATCATTCCGGAATTATCGTGCTTTCAGAAGGCGTACCCGGACAAGATGCAATTGAACTGTTGCAAATTAATGACACTATTTTTGATATTGCCGTTAATCCGGACCGAGGTTATGCGTTAAGTATTCGGGGTGTCGCAAGGGAAATTGCTTCTGCATTTGATTTAAATTTCAAAGACCCAGCTTCAATTAAGATCGATTTCAAAGAATCAGGAAATCCAGTTCCTGCGAAGATCACAAATGGTGCTCAAGTTATGTATCTTCGAACTCTGGAGAATTTTAATCCTTCTTCAAATTCACCTATTTGGATGCAACGCAGAATTGAGAAATGCGGCATGCGTTCAATCTCTCTAGCTGTTGATGTCACCAATTATGTAATGATGGAATTAGGACAACCGCTTCACGCATTTGATGCAGATCAAATTAATGGCGGTCTAGAGATTCGCAAGGCAGGAAACTCCAAGAAGCTAACTACTCTTGATGGCACCGATCGCAATCTGAATCCAGATGATTTAGTTGTTGCAGATAGCAAAAATGTTCTGGCGCTAGCGGGCACAATGGGTGGATTAGAGTCAGAAATCACAGAGAAAACCACGCGCATCGCAATAGAAGCAGTTCGTTTTGATGCGATTGAAATTGCTAAGAATTCTCGCCGCCACAAACTCTCTTCTGAAGCTTCAAGGAGATTTGAGCGCGGCGTAGATCCAACTTTGGCCGAAATTGCTTCAGCGCGTGCTGCTCAATTACTTTTGGAATTTGGAGGAGCCAAATATGTTGGCACTTCTAAAGCAGGCGAACCTAATTTCTTGCCTGCCATCACGTTAGATCCTGCATATGTTTCAAAGCGAATAGGTTTAGAAATATCACCTAAAGATGTTCGAGAAAAATTGGAATTAGCAGGCTGCAAAGTTGAAGGCAGCGGTATTTTTAAAGTAATTCCGCCATCTTGGAGAAGCGAACTATTTAGCCCTGCAGATTTAACGGAAGAAGTCGCCAGATATATTGGCTACGACCAGATTCCATCAGTGATGCCACCTCGTAAAACTTCAGCTCAATTAACGGGTGTTCAAAAACGACAACGAATTTTGGCGCAATCTCTTGTGGCGCGAGGTTATACAGAGATTCTAAACTTCCCATTTGTTAGTCGTGAATTAATCGATAAATTGGGATTCGTAGGTGCACGTGCTGAAAGTTATCGTCTTGCTAATCCTATGTCCGAAGACCAACCTTATTTAAGACCGCATTTATTACCTGGATTACTCGAAGCTGCTCGTCGCAATTACAGCCGAGGCTTCAAATCATTTGCGTTATTTGAAATGGGTGCAATATTCCGTAAATCTATTGATTTAAAAGATGGAATTTTTCCAGTAATGGGTAAGCGCCCAAGCGATAAAGAGATCGCAGATATTTTCTCATCAGTGCCAACACAGCTCTCATTTGTTTGCGGAGTATTGGTGGGCCAAGTTGCAAATGAAACCTGGCAAGGTAAGCAACGCAGTTATGACTGGAGCGATGCAGTGGCTGCCGTTGAAGTCTTGCTAACTTTGATGGGTTTTGAATTTAAGATTGAACGCTCAGATTTGGCTCCATGGCATCCTGGTCGTTGTGCAGAATTTATAGTCGATGGGAAAGCTGTTGCTCATGCAGGTGAATTGCATCCTCGCGTAGTTTCAGAATTTGCGCTCCCAGAGAGATCTGCAGCTTGGGGGCTAAATTTAGATGCACTTCCAGCATCGCCATTGGTATCTCCAAAACCAGTCGGAGTTATGCCGGCTGCAGTACAAGACATTGCATTAATAGTTGATGCAAAGGTAAGCGCAGCAGAGCTAACTCAAGCGTTGCGTGATGGCGCGGGCGAGTTGCTTGAATCAATTGAACTCTTTGATCGCTACGACAAGATTGGTGATGGCAAAGTGTCATTGGCATTTACCTTGATATTCCGCGCACCAGATAGAACTTTGAAGACCGAAGAAGTCTCTGCGGCTCGCGAAGCTGCTGCTGCTGAAGCGCTCAAACGATGCGGGGCAATCGTTCGCTCTTGATGTGAATATTTATGCATTGAATTGCATAAATAAGCCTAATCATTTATCATTCCACTATGAAAATTGGTGTGGTTGGTGCAAGCGGTTATGCCGGTGGGGAGCTTCTGAGGCTGCTTTCTGGTCATCCTGAGTTTGAAGCAGCGGTCATAACGGCCGGTAGCAATGCAGGTGAAGAGATAACTGCAATTCATCCACAATTAAGTAATTATGCTGGAAGAAAATTTGAAAGCAGCGACCCTTCAAAATTAAATGGATTAGATTTAGTTTTTACGGCGCTTCCTCATGGAGAATCCGCAAAATTAATCTCACAACTTGATCCAAACCAGAAAGTTGTGGATTTAGGCGCCGATTATCGTTTGAAATCTGCATCACATTGGCAGAAGTATTACGGGGGAGAGCATGCAGGACATTGGACCTATGGATTGCCAGAACTTCCAAATCATCGAGAGTTGATTAAAGCATCGAACAGAGTCGCAAATCCTGGTTGCTACGCAACGGTGATTGCTCTAGCCACTGCTCCGATGCTGCCATACGTGGATGCTTCAGACATCGTAGTTGTAGCCGCATCTGGCACAACGGGAGCTGGAAGAGCTGCAAAAGTGAATCTAATTGGCAGCGAAGTTATGAGCTCTATGACTTCTTATAAATTTGGTGGCGTTCATCAACATATACCTGAAATTGAACAAGCAACTGGTGCGAAAATATCTTTTACTCCAATTCTTGCCCCAATGCCGCGCGGAATTCTTGCAACAGTAACCGGAAAATTGAAAAAAAGTGCTGATGTTAAAACTGCTTATGTTGAAGCTTATAAATCTGAGGAGTTCGTCTGGGTTCTTCCTGATGGTCAATTACCTAAAACCAGCGCCGTAATTGGATCAAACTATGTGCAACTTCAAGTTGCAATTGATGAACATACTGATCGCGTCGTAGTCTCTGCAGTTATTGATAATTTAGGTAAAGGTGCGGCTGGCCAAGCGATTCAAAATGCCAACTTGATTACTGCCCTTCATGAGTATTCAGGTCTTACCGGAACAGGACTAGGCGCATGAGCCTTCCAAAAGGATTCGTAAGCGGTTCTGTTGCAGCAGGCTTAAAAAGAACCGGCGCATTAGATCTAACAATTATTCAAAATTTAGGCCCTAGTAATTTCGGCACTGCCGTTTACACCACGAATAAAGTAGTAGCAGCGCCGGTTATCTGGTCACGCCAGGTAACGAAAAGCGAGTCGGTCAGTGCAGTTATTCTGAATTCAGGTGGCGCAAATGCCTGCACCGGTCCGCAAGGTTTTGCGGATACTCATAAGAGCGCAGAATTAGTAGCAAAGAGATTGAAGATCTCTTCAAGTGAAGTAGTTGTCTGTTCAACGGGTTTAATCGGTGAATTTCTTCCAATGGAGAAGATAGAAACAGGGATTAATCAAATTAATTTGAGCGAATCCGGATTCGAAGCGAGTGCTAAAGCCATCATGACCACTGATTCTGTACCAAAGATGGCTAGTACCGTTAGTAAAGGTGCAACCTTCTCTGGGATTGCAAAGGGTGCTGGCATGTTAGCTCCAGCAATGGCCACAATGCTTTCGGTAGTTATGACCGATGCCGAAGTTGAACCGACGGATGCACAGTCAGCGTTCAATCGTGCTGTTGAATTGACTTACAACCGTATTGATTCTGATGGATGCACATCAACAAATGACACTGTTCTATTTATGGCATCTGGCGCAAGTGGTGTAAAGATTTCTGGAACAGATCTCCTGGATGTGCTTACCGAAGTATGCGGTTCTTTATCTGCGCAGCTCATTGCAGACGCCGAAGGTTCATCTAAGACGGTCGTAATTAAAGTAGTAAATGCAGCATCTGAAGAAGATGCAGTCAATGTTGGCAGAGCAAATGCAAGAAACAATCTTCTGAAATGCGCCATTTTCGGGGGTGACCCTAATTGGGGCCGTGTTTTGGCTGCAACTGGCACTGCAAAGGCGAGCTTTGATCCATTAAATGTTGATGTGAAACTAAATGGCATTCAGGTTTGCAAAGCAAGTACCCCAGCAGAAGACCGAAATTTGGTGAATTTCGAGAATCGTTTAGTGGAAATTGAAATCAATCTAAATGCTGGTACTTCATCAGCAACAATTCTCACTAACGATCTAACGCATGACTACGTCCATGAGAATTCGGCGTACGCGACATGATTGTTATTAAATTTGGTGGACATGCAATGACCGACACATCTGGGTCTTTTGCCGCGGTAATTAAGAAATCTTTGGCTAAGGAAGATTGCATTGTTGTTCATGGGGGCGGGCCACAGATTGATGCCGCACTCAAGACTCATCAACTTGATTCAACTTTTATCGGTGGTTTTAGAGTAACCACACCAGAAATTTTCGCCGTTGTCCAGCAAGTGTTAAGCGGAACAGTGCTACGTGAAGTAGTCGGCCATTTACGTGCACATGATGTGCCTGCAGTTGGAATTTCTGGCCGAGATGGCGGAACCTTGCAAGCTAGTCTGCTTACGAAATTGGTAGACGGTAGCGTTGCGGATTTAGGTCGGGTAGGCGAAGTCGAGAGAGTTGATACGGCGCTCTTGAAATCGCTATTGAAAGCTGGATTCACGCCAGTCGTTTCTCCGATTGCAGTTGAATTTGATGGGGAAGTTGAAGTGCCTCAACATGGACTTAATGTAAACGCTGATTTAGCAGCGGCTGCCATAGCTGGCGCGCTAGATGCCTCATCACTTATCTTTATGACTGATGTACCAGGTATTTATCGCAATTGGCCAGATCGTGATTCTTTAATAAATGAGATCTCAGCATCAGAGCTGGAATCATTAAAAGGGACTTTTGATGGTGGAATGGCCCCGAAGGTAAAAGCTTGTTTAGATGCAATCGATAAAGGGGCGAAAGCGGTTCGAATTATTGATGGGCGCGATCCGCAAGCCCTTGATGATGCGTTAAATGGTCTCGGTGGAACGTTGGTAATTAAATGAAGAGCGTAGAGGCTAAATGGGAAGCAGTTTTCCAAAAAAGTTATGGAACTCCTAAACTCAATGTTATTTCTGGTAAAGGTTGCTACCTACTAGCTGATAACAAGAAGCGATACCTAGATTTCATAGGCGGTATTGCTACTAGTGTGCTTGGCCATGCCCATCCGGCAATCATTAAAGCCGTTCGCAATCAAATCGCCACAGTTGCGCACGTAAGCAATTTATACGCCAATCCAGAGTCAATAAAACTAGCTTCGAAATTAATTGAAATGACTGGCGACGAAGATGCCAGAGTTTTCTTCTGTAATTCTGGTGCGGAAGCTAATGAAGCTGCCCTAAAACTCTCACGTAAAACTGGGCGAACAAAAGTGGTCTCGACGCTTGGCGGTTTTCACGGTCGAACCATGGGTGCACTATCGCTCACGGGACAATCTGAAAAGCGGGATCTCTTTGCCCCAATAATTGAGAAAATTAATTACGTTCCTTATGGTGACATCACGGCAATGCGTCGTGCAGTTTCCAAGAAGACCGCCATGGTTATTGTCGAACCAATTCAAGGAGAAAACGGCGTAATTACTCCACCTGCCGGTTATTTAAAGGCGCTTCGTGAACTTTGCGATGAATACGGCACCTTGCTAGTTATTGATGCAGTTCAAACTGGAATGGGTCGCACCGGCTTTTGGTTTGGATACGAACATGAAGAGATTACGCCAGATGTAATTACTCTTGCCAAAGGCTTAGGCGGTGGTTTGCCACTTGGTGCAATGATTGCAATTGGACCAGCGGCGCATTTATTGAAACCAGGAGAACATGGTTCGACCTTTGGTGGAAACCCGGTTTCATGTGCAGCTGGTCTGGCTGCCATCAATGAGATTGAAAAGAAAGCACTCAATGAGAAGGCTTTGGAATTGGGGGAGTTTTTAAAGTCGGAATTATTAACAATTGAAGGCGTAATAGAAGTACGCGGACGTGGATTATTGCTCGGAATAGTCTTGCAACAAGATTGGGCCAAAGAAATAGCTAATTATTTGCTGGCAAAAGGTGTTCTAGTAAACGCACCAAATTCAAATACGATCAGAATTGCACCGCCACTGATTGTCACCAAAATCGAATGTGCCAAATTTGTAAACATTTTTTCAGAGGTGATGGCTAATGGTTAACAGTGCAGCAGCTAGACGAGCAAAGGTAATTGCGTTAATTGAATCTGGCGTTATTCATTCACAATCAGATTTAGTAAAAGAATTGAAGAAATCTGGTTATAAAGTTACCCAAGCAACTGCCTCACGAGATTTAGAGGAAATTGGTGCTGTCCGTGGCAGCCATGGTTATCAATTGGCTACCTCTAGCGATGATTCGCTTGCAAGAGTTTTGACTACAGAAAAATTGATTTTGAGTGTCGAAGCTTCCGGAAATTTAGCGGTAGTTAGAACTCCACCAGGTGGCGCGCAGTTACTTGCATCAAACCTTGACCACGCAGGAATCAAATCGATTATCGGAACTATTGCAGGTGACGACACGGTACTAGTCGTTTCTCGGAAATCCAATGGCGGAGCAGAACTTGCGAAAGAATTACTTGCGTTAGGTAAAAAGAGAGGTAAAAAATAGTGGCGCTCTGGGGTGGTCGTTTCAGTACAGGACCAGCTGAATCAGTCTTCGCGCTCTCTCGCAGCGTCCATTTTGATTACCGGTTAGCACCATACGATTTACGCTCTTCGCTGGCCCACCTTTCAGTGTTAGAAGGCAGTGGATTAATAGATAAAGGCGATAGCGCAAAGATTGCCAAAGTCCTACGGGATCTCATGACCGAAGTATCAAATGGTGACTTCGGAATTCATGAGGATGATGAAGATATTCATTCAGCTCTAGAACGAGCCATGATGGAACGTATCGGTGATACGGGTGGAAAGCTGCGCGCTGGTCGCTCTCGCAATGATCAAGTTGCTACTGATCTACGACTATTTTCAATCGATCACATGCTAGACATTGCAGGTTTAGTGACTGAACTGCAGAGCGCCTTACTTGCCAAAGCTAAAGAGTATGCAGATGCGCCGGCACCCGGTTTTACGCATTTACAGCATGCGCAGCCAATTCTTTTTGGTCATGAATTAGCAAAGCATGTTCATGCATTCGCGCGCGACTTAGATCGCATTAATGATTGGTTAGCTCGTACTTCATACAGCCCGCTAGGTGCTGGAGCGCTTGCTGGTAGCTCTTTGCCACTTAAACCTGAAGAGACCGCCAAATTACTTGGATTCAACGGCGCTATTGGGAATTCAATTGATGCTGTAAGTGATCGCGATTTCGTTGCTGAAGCGCTCTTTATTCTTGCGATGGTAGGAGTTCATCTCTCTCGCATCGGAGAAGAGTGGTGCATTATGGCAACCTCAGAATTTGCTTGGGCAAAATTGGATGATGCTTTCTCTACTGGCTCTTCAATAATGCCACAGAAGAAAAATCCAGATATGGCCGAGCTCGCGCGCGGCAAAGCTGGGCGTTTAGTTGGCAATTTAACGGCGGTTCTTACAATGCTCAAAGGACTACCTTTTGCATACAATCGTGATCTGCAAGAGGATAAAGAGCCTTTATTTGATTCAATTGACACTTTGAATTTAGTTTTGCCTGCAGTAACCGGAATGGTCGCGACCACCGCATTTAATCGCAAGAAGATGGCGGAGGCGGCACCTGCAGGATTTTCATTGGCTACAGAGATTGCAGATTACTTGGTTCGCAAGAATGTACCTTTCGCGCAAGCTCATGAAGCCGCAGGGAAATGTGTAGCAATTGCAGAATCGCAGAACAAGGAATTGCATCAATTGACGGAGGCCGAATTCCAATCTGTACACAAAGATTTGGATGTAGCGGTGCGTACAGTGCTTACCGTTGATGGAGCGCTTTCAGGTCGGACTACTCATGGGGGCACTGCGCCATCAGAACTAAAGAAGCAATTTGCAGAGTTGGAAAATCAGATCAAGTCGGCCCAATCAATAATTAGCAACGAAGCCAAGAGTTTCTCTGAAATGATGGGCGGATGAGCACGGTGAACAAGGGCAAAGAACTTCTGGAAGAGCTTCGTTGGCGCGGCTTGGTAGCTCAAACTACTGACGAAAAAGCGCTAATTGAACAATTAGATAAACCAACAACGGTTTATCTAGGTATTGATCCAACCGCTCCCTCTATTCATTGCGGAAATTTAGTGGTGCTCTTAGTCTTAAAGCGGATGCAGCAATTTGGCCATACTCCAATTGCTCTAGTCGGTGGCTCAACAGGCCTAGTTGGCGATCCATCAGGAAAGAGCGAAGAGCGCTCCTTTAATGATGAAGAAGTGGTCAAAGAGTGGGTAGAACGAATCCGTAAGCAGGTCTCAAAGTTTTTGGATTTCGAGGCATCGCCAAATGGCGCCATTGCGGTTAATAATTACGATTGGACAAAAGAGTATTCAGCTCTTCGATTGTTACGTGAAATCGGTAAACATTTCAGTGTAAATCAGATGCTTTCAAAAGATTCTGTCCAAAGCCGTATTGAAGCAAACGGAATTTCTTACACTGAATTTTCATACCAGGTGCTTCAAGGACTTGATTACCTTGAGCTATATCGCCGACACAATTGCACTCTGCAAATTGGTGGATCTGATCAATGGGGAAATATTGTCGCTGGACTCGATTTGATCCGAAAAGTAGAAGGTGGAAGCGCGCATTGTTTGACCTCGCCGCTACTCGTTAAATCAGATGGTTCTAAGTTCGGCAAGACCGCCTCGGGCACAGTCTGGCTAGATCCTGAGATGACTTCACCTTATGCTTTCTATCAATATTGGATCAATACACCTGATGCCGATGTAATCGGTTTCTTGAAAGTTTTCACTTTCTTAAACAAGGAAGAGATCTCGGCAATCGAAAAATCAATGCAAGAAAATCCCGGAGCACGGCATGCGCAACGAACTTTGGCACGCGAACTAACTTCGCTTGTACATTCATCGGCAGATGCAGAACGAGTTGAATTTGCAGCTAAAGCGCTCTTTGGTCAAGCAGAATTATCTGATTTAGATGAAAAGACTTTAACTTCATCTTTGAAAGAACTGCCATCTACCTCTATTTCATTAAGTGAAATTCCAAGTTGGGTAGATCTATTGGTCGCAACTGGGGTAGTAGATTCAAAATCTGCCGCTCGCAGAATTGTTAAAGAAGGTGGCGCATATCTCAATAATCAGAAAGTATCTGAAGAGGGATTTACACCACAAAAAAGCGACTTTTTACACGGGAAAGTGGCACTTTT
>JALRDT010000060.1 GCA_023262125.1 Candidatus Nanopelagicaceae bacterium
AAGTAAATCCCCGTTACTCATTCCACCTTCAGTACCACCGGCGCGTTGAGAACGTCGAACGATTTGGCCATTCTTTAATTCAATTTCGTCATGTGCAACCGAACCGCGTCTAGTTGCAGTACGGAACCCATCTCCTAATTCGACACCCTTAATTGCTTGAATTCCCATCAATGCGGCAGCTAACCGAGAATCTAGTCGACGATCCCAGTGAACATGTGAACCTAAACCAACTGGGACATTAAAAGCGATTACTTCAACTACTCCACCCAAAGTGTCGCCATCTTTATGTGCTGCTTCAATCTCTTTAACCATTGCAGCGGAACCAACTGGATCGGCGCAACGAACTTGATCTGCATCAATAAGAGGTACATCTGACATATTAGGAAGTGGTATTTCTTCGGAAACACTCGCGCCACCAATAGAAACAACGTGGCTCAATATTTCGATATCTACGCTTTGTTTTAGAAATGCTTTTGCAATTGCACCAAGCGCTACACGTGCAGCTGTTTCACGAGCCGATGCTCGCTCTAAAATTGCTCGTGCATCATTGAAGTCATACTTCTGCATACCTACTAAATCTGCATGTCCCGGTCTGGGTCTAGTAAGTGCAGCGTTTCTTGCTAATTTTGAAATCTCTTCCTCAGGCACTGGGTCAGCTGACATAACTTTCTCCCATTTAGGCCATTCGCTGTTGGCGACCTCAACTGCAACCGGTCCTCCTTGGGTTTTGCCAAGACGAACTCCGCCGGTAATAGTTACTTTATCTGCTTCGAAATTCTGTCTAGCGCCACGACCAAATCCAAGACGTCGCCTAGCTAGTTCTTTATCAATATCGGCTGTTGTAATTTCGACATGTGCAGGTAACCCCTCGATAATTCCAGTAAGAAGAGGTCCGTGAGATTCGCCTGCCGTTAACCAACGCATTGGGCAATTATTTCAGATGAAACCATAACTTCGCGCCAAATAAGAGCTTAGTAAGCCTAGCGCAAGATAAGGGGCGAAAGGCAGTGATTTCTGACGTCCAACCAAAGCTCCAATCCCAGCAAAAAGAAGGGCAAAATAAATCCAATATTGCGAAATATTCAAAATTTGAGACCAAATTGCTACGCAAACGGATAATTTAATATCTCCGGATCCAATTAAATTATTAAAGAGAATTCCGGCAAAAATACCAATTACGATAAAAGCTAAGAAAATCTTTTCAAAGTACAGCAAAGAGAGTGCAGTCGAACCATAAGTCAACCAGTTAGGTATTCGCCTAGATTTCAGATCAAAATAAGTAGCAGTCGCTACTGTTGAGATGAGAATTATGCTCATCCTCGATCCGCGAGTTCGGCCTCTCCTGCTGCACGTAGTAACTTCGACATCGCTGATCTATCAATTACATATCCTGTCATCAGATGTATTTGATCTATCGCCTGATGAATAAGCAAGTCCAAGCCATCTATAATCTTTCCACTCCACTTTGCCGCTAGCGCTGTTGGCCAAGGAGCGTAGAGAGATTCGAATAAAACACCATTACCAGGTAATAAGCCATCCGCTACATTTGCAGGTGTTGTATTAATTACTAAATCAGCATCCAGAATAACATCATCCCAATTCTTGAATTGAAGATCAGCCATAACAACGGAATTTCTCATATCTGCTTCTCTTTGAGCGTTGCGACTTATGACCTGGATTTTCCGACCAGGAGCATCTATCGCTGCAGCAGCTGCTCTTGCGGTTCCGCCCGCACCAATAATTTGAACGCTTTTAAAATCTGAAATTTGATGTTGTGCTAGGGCCCAAATAAAACCAGAGACATCTGTACTTAACGCCTGCCATCCATCACTAGTTGGAATCAAAGTATTTCCTGAATTTATCTGCTTTGCCAGCGGATCAACAAAATCAGCTACTGAAAAAATTTCTTCTTTAAGTGGCATCGTAAGTGAAAACCCGATCCAATTCGCATCAGTTTGTCGAACCTGTTGCATAAATGCATTTAATTCGCCACTTTTAACTTCAACAGCATCATATTTTCCCTCTATGCCAAGTGCTAGGTAGGCGGCGTTATGTAGCGTTGGCGAAAGCGAATGATTTATGGGAGAGCCAAGTACCGCTGCTCTTTTTCTCATTTGAAAGCACCCGCCTTTAAATTCTTCTGGTACTCATTCTTCCAAATCAAGAACTCATCGTGCGACTTGGTAAACCTAGTATCGCCCGGTTTAACCGTAATGAAATAGAGCCAATCTCCAGGTGCTGGATTTAGGGCCGCTTTCATTGCCTGGCGACCGGGGTTGCCAATCGGACCAGGTGGCAATCCAATTTTTCGGTATGTGTTGTATGGAGAGTTAATTAAAGTCGATTTTGTAGATAGGAATACCGATCCACGAGTTTGAGTTATGTAATGAACCGTTGTGTCCATTTGAAGCGGCATACCGATTTTTAAGCGGTTGTAAATAACTCTAGAGATTTTTTCAAAATCAACTGGGTCACCCTCAGCCTGAATTATCGAAGCAATTATTAAATCATTCTTATTACGCAAACCTGCACTCTTTGCCTCTTCTGCAAAACGCGTGACCATTGCTTGTAGCGCACTCTTTGTGGACGTTCCTTTCGCAAAAGAATATTGTGCGGGAAAGAAGATTCCTTCGGTGAACTCAAATCCTGCCGGCAACTCAATAGCCGAAAATGAATCAGCTATTCTTTTAAATCCTGCCAATTGCATCGCTTTAAAGATTTCACTTCTCCACATACCCTCGATAATCGAAATGAGCCCAACAGTCCGTTTTGGATCGAGCAATTGATCTAGCGCTTGCGAAGCCGATATTTCCTCATTCAACTTATGGATACCTGGAGCAATTTGTATAGAGCGTGAGTCATTAATAGCTAATTGATAAAAAGCCGTGACCGAAGCCGTTACGCCTTTTTCAAAAAGTTCATTTGCTATCTCAAGTCCTAATTCACCCTGTGATACTTCAATTTCAATCAATGTTTCATTGCTTGTCAAACTACGAGTTGGAAAGTCGGCTACTTGGGCAAGATTGACGCGAATTAAATGTAGAGAGAATGCCAAGGCAAAGGTAAAAACTATCCCCGCCGCAGCCGGCCACCATTTCTTAATGACGTTTTTCAATTTGAATACCCAATTCCAAAATCGCCACCGCTGCTAATTGATCCACCAGAAAGCGTTGTTCTTTCGAATTCTTTCCAGCTGCTTTCAACAGTTTCTCGGCCCCACCGCTTGTGAGACGCTCATCAACGTAAGTGATTGGTATTTCAAATGTTTCAGTGAACCTTTGCGCGAAGGCACTTACTACTTCCACTGTCGCACCTTCTACCCCACTCAAATGTTTAGGCTTTCCGAGGAAAATTCCAACCACGTTATTTTCATCGATAATCTTCTCGAGATTGCTAAGAAGCGACTTATCATTCTTTAGCGTTGTTAGAGGTGTAGCTACGAGCCCTTCATTGTCACAAATGGCCAAACCAATTCTTGCCTGACCGTAATCTATTCCCAGTCGGCGGCCAAAAGACATTAGTTGGTAAGCGCCTTTTCAATCGCGATTAATGCGTTAGGAATCTCAGTGGTCATGACGCCACCACCTTGTGCGAAATCATCCTTGCCGCCACCTCCGCCACCGAGTACGCCGGAGGCAATCTTTGCAAGTGCTCCAGCTTTTATACCTTTGTTACGTGGAAGTTCAGAAGTTGCTACGACAATTACTGGTTTCTCTGATGAGATGCTTGCTAGCGCCACCACAGATTCACCTAAACGATTTTTGATATCCAGTGCCATGGTACGTAAATCATCAACACCAATCCCGTCGCCAATTTGAGCTCCAAGAAATTTAAACTCACCAATCTGTTTTGCTGATTGAAGTAAACCTGATACCTGAGCTAATGCTTGTTGCGATCTAACTTGTCCTAATTCCTTCTCTGCATCTTTTAATTTGGATATCAATTCGGCTACACGTTCAGGTAATTCTTCTGATTTCGCGCCTTTAATTAAATCTGTTAACTGATTTACTAAAATATGTTCACGAGCCAAGAATTTATAGGCATCTGCACCAACCAAAGCTTCAACTCTTCGAACACCGGCGCCAATAGATGATTCAGAAAGTAATTTGATTACGCCCAATTGTCCTGTACGAGAAACATGTGTTCCTCCACATAATTCTCGCGCCCAATCTCCAACGCTTACTACGCGTACTCGATCACCATACTTCTCACCAAAAAGGGCCATAGCGCCAAGTTTTTTTGCTTCTTCTTGGCTCATAATTTCAGCTGTAACTTCCCAATCTTCTAGCAACAATGAATTCACTCGAGACTCAACATCATTTAAAACTGAATTAGGGACCGCTCCAGTTGATGGAAAATCAAAACGGAAACGACCTGGTGAATTTTCTGAACCCGCCTGAGTTGCAGTTTCACCTAAAATTTCACGAAACGCTTTATGCACCATATGAGTTGCGCTATGTGCACGAGAAATAGCTCTGCGACGCTCTAAATCGATAGTAGCGAAGACGTCATTTCCTACCTCTACTAATCCGACAATCACTCGACCGCGGTGAATACTCAAAGATGGTACTGGAGCTTGAACATCATCAATCTGAATCTTTGTTCCATTGGCAAGTGTTATTAGACCACCATCAGCTAACTGACCGCCACCTTCAGCATAAAATGGAGTTCGATCAAGCACAATTTCAATTTCATCACCTTCGGTTGCGGACATCGAACTTTTTCCATCAACTAATAAACCACGGACCTTTGATTCGGATTCGGTTGCCGCATAACCAACAAATTCTGAAAGGCCACTTTCGTCGGCGATCTTTCGATACTCAGTTAAATCTGTATGCCCGCTCTTTTTTGCTTTGGAATCAGCTTTCGCGCGGTCCTTCTGTTCTTTCATTAGCCGACGGAAACCATCCGCATCTACTTCTAAACCTTGCTCGGTAGCCATCTCTAAAGTTAAATCGATAGGGAAACCATAGGTATCGTGCAACTTAAATGCGGCATCACCAGATAGAACTTTGCCGCCACTTCCTTTGATTTCGCTGGCTGCGCCATCAAATATTTGAGTTCCTGATTTTAATGTTTGCAAAAATGATTCTTCTTCAGCGATAGCAACCTTTTGTATGCGAATTTGATCAGCTACAAGCTCTGGATACTGTGGACCCATTGCTTTTATCGATGCATCAATTAACTCTTTAATGATTGGCTCTTGTGAACCTAGTAGACGCATATTTCTAATTGTTCTGCGCATCATTCTACGAAGCACATAGCCACGGCCTTCATTGCCTGGCGTCACACCATCACAGATCAACATCGCTGCTGTACGAGCATGGTCAGCAATTACGCGAAGCGAGACATCACTTTTTGGTGCTGAGCCATATTTAATTCCAGTTAAATCGACCGCTTTATCAAGAATTATCTTAGTTGTGTCGATTTCGTAGATATTTTCAACGCCCTGCAAAATTGCTGCCATACGCTCTAAGCCAAGACCAGTATCAATATTCTTATTTGGTAGTTCGCCGAGAATTGGATAATCAGTTTTTCCGGCTCCAGCACCACGTTCGAACTGCATAAAAACTAAATTCCAAACCTCTAAATAACGTTCCTCATCTGCAATTGGTCCACCATCGCGACCATATTCTGGTCCGCGATCGTAATAAATTTCAGAGCATGGACCGCACGGTCCAGGAACTCCCATTGACCAATAGTTATCGTTCATGTCGCGACGTTGAATGCGATCCTTTGGAACGCCTATCTTTTTATGCCAGATATCCGCTGCTTCATCATCATCTTCATAAACTGTTACCCACAATCGACTTTCAGGAAATCCGTAACCGCCATCTACGACTGGACGAGTTAGAAGATCCCAGGCAAGAGATATCGCTCCTTCTTTGAAGTAATCTCCGAATGAGAAATTGCCACACATTTGAAAGAAAGATGCATGTCGTGTGGTTTTTCCAACTTCATCGATATCTAGGGTTCTGACACATTTTTGTACCGAAGTTGCTCTTTTATAAGGAGGCGTTACCTCGCCTAAAAAAAATGGCTTAAACGGAACCATTCCAGCATTTACTAACAATAAATTAGGATCATCTGCAATAAGTGATGCAGATGGAACTACTACGTGAGGAAGGTTCTCTCGATTTCCAGACTCAAAAAAGCGCAACCATCGTGCGCGTATATCTGCGGATTCCAATTACTTTCTCTTTCCGCGTTTCTTTGAAGCTGATGCAGCTGAGGCGATCAAGCCTAAGGTTTTGACAGCAGGTCCACCTTTATTAACAAAGGATTCGGTTGCCCCAGTGATCTTGTCAGACATTGTTTCGATGTTCTTAGAAATTTTATTGATGCTCTCAAGGGGACCATTAACTAGTTCTACAGTGCGAGTAGATTCCTTGATAAGAGGGGAAGTTTCATCAGTAAAGGTCTTTAGCGAAACTTTCGCTTCATCGATTAATCTGCTTAATCTGATAACTGCATAACCGATAGCCACCGCAATAACTAATAATGAACATGCTGCAATAATTGTTGCAATTCCACCTGGTCCCATGTCTCCACCTTATCAAATTTATTAAATTTGGAACTAACTATTAGGAAGAATTCGTAAGGAGAAAGTACTCTTAACTCTTTTGATAGACCGGTAACGGAATTTCTGGCGCCCGATGTTCTCTATGGGCATTTACGCACGCCTTGTGATAAGCCTCAATTTGCTTAATAAAAGCGCTATCCGCATAAGGTCTACCGTCGGCGATTGTGCCCGCTTCGCAATTTATTACGGCCACAACGTCATCGCCAGGTAGAGTTTTGTAGGTTTCGAGAGCATGAGCTAATGCAAGTACTTCACGTTTGTTTTGTTTTAGTAATTGCTCTGCTCTTTCAAGTAGCTGATTTAAATTATCTTCAATTCGATCTGACAGTGCGCGTCGAAGTTCGCGATCATCCTGGTCCTTACCGCGACCGCCTCCTGGAGCGCCTACCTCAAATCTTCTATTTGAAACATGAGATGAAATAGTTGATCCCATTCCCCAATGACCTTCCATCAAACTTGCGATGGTAGTGGCTGAATCTAAGTCCCCTGAAACTCCTGATGAATTATCTCCTTCAAAGAACATTCGTTCTCCGGCTAGAGATGCAAGCGAGACGAGAATGTCAGATTGATATTCGCTCTTCCATCTTGTGAATTGGTCATCAGGCGGAATACTTGCAACCATTCCTAGATAATCGCTTCCCTTTTCTATAGTTGCTAAATCAATCGTCATATGTTGACGAACACGATAAGCAATAACGGCATGGCAAGCTTCATGCACTGCAATTGCGTGTCGTTCGCGCTCGATGTATTCAACATCTTCAGAAGGTCCGAGTTCTTTCTGCTGTTTAGCGCGAAGTACATCAGCCCAGGTAATTGCGATCCGTCCATCGCGAATCGCCATAATTAAAGCTTCGTTAATCATGTCTTTAATTGTTGCACCTGTTGAATAAGGCGTCATGATTGCTAATTTTTCAATCTCTTCTGGTGACAAATTATGCGAAACCTTATCTAAGTAACCTTGATAAGTACGAACTCGACCATTCTTACTTGGGTAACCAACTCGATACATTCGATCGATTCGTCCTGGTCGTAAAAGCGCTTCATCTAAAGCTTCTGGCATATTGGTTGCCATGACGACCAAGATTCGATATTTGGGTGGATTCTTCGGACGCATTCCCAATGTTCGTCGAACTATTCGATTAAAAAATCCTCTTGGTTTTTTTAGACCCGAAAGCTCAGTTAATAGAGCTTGCAGAGTTCCCATGCCACCACCGCCACCACCTGCGGCGCCGCCAACTACAAATTTTTCGCGTGTTAAAAGATTGTTTGCACTTTCAGATAAGTAATTGCCACCATGGCACTTATCAGGTTCCATTCTTTGACCGGTAGTAACTATTCCACGATTTCCTAAAGCATCTGCTTCATCGAAAAATACAACTACACCACCGTAACGAAGCGCCAATTTTCTTAATTTTCGAAAAAGTGATTTAACTTTAAGCACGCCGACACCGAAGAACATATTGTTAAACGCACCTGGATCTACGAAAATAAAGGGCTTTCCAGTTTCGCCGGCCATCGCCTCAGCCATCAAAGTTTTACCTGTGCCCGGAGGACCCCAAAGTAATAAACCACCAGGAACATAACCACCGTGACGTTCGATTGATTCTGGATCTTCCAAGAATAGTAAATTCTCACGAATGCGTTCGACTACATGATCTTGTCCCCAAACATCACTAAAACGGGTATTTATATCATCAGGAAAATAAGTATCAATGCCGCCGCGACTTAAGAACCAGAAAATCGCCACAAACTGAATAAGCACAAAGACCACAGCAAATAACAGTTGCGCAATCATTGGTAATGCACTCCATAAAGCTTGTGGCGCCATGAATAAAGCTTGCGCAGGTGGCAAATCGTAAACTGCGCCTAAAATGACCGAGAGTATTGCAATCCAAATTAAAGCCTTGATAACTCTTGAAAGTCGGTACCTGGTCCAATCAGAGAAAATATGTAAAACTCGATCAACACTTTTGAAGTACCACTGCCATAGACGATGATACGGTGAAATAAATTCTGAAATTAAGAAATGTATCTGCCTTAGAACTTCTATACCGGCAAGCCAGAATAACCACATTCTTTGGTCAGCGACCTCAGCCGCTGCATCAGCAAAGTTATAGAGTGGGTTTTCTGATAAAAGTGCCCAAACTAAAACTAGATATGTGAGTGAAAATAGAAGTAGAAATTTAACTCGATCGAAGAAGGATAAATGAACTCGAGTTCGACGTTCGGAATCCCTCTTACGGCTGCTCACGTCGCTCATTTTGCTCCTTTAACAGTAAAAGAATTCACTATCTCATCGATTTCGTCAATATTCTTGTTATAGCACTCAGTAGAACAGCGAATAATGAACACATAAATCTTATTTTGATCATTAGACATTAAAGCTACTTGGCTAACAGTCTCATTTATACCGTTGTAATCGAAGCTATAAAGGAGGGAAACCCCGCGACCACCTACTTCATTAATTTCTTGGTCATCATAAAGTTCAAATTTGCGATCATTCGGGATAGTGCCATCAAGAATATCTGTTATTGGAAGAACCAAATTTCTCAATGTATTTAAACTAATTGCATTACGCTCTTCCGGAAAAAGATCTCTAATACGAACATATAAAACTGGATCATTGGTTGGTTCAAGAAGAAAGATCTCTTTTGGGTCAATTTTCTTAGCTTTAGTAAATCCAACTTGATAAGTCACCATGGATAAACGATCTAATTCATCTTGATTGGCATTCTTAGCTTCGACTTTATTCAGAGCCGCGCCATCTACTTTTTTCCATCCATTGGGGACTGTAAAAAAGGCGCCATCACTCTTGCTTCCTTCATACTGTTTTGAGGGCGTGCAGGCGCTAAGCATTACAACTGCAACTAATGCCGCGGTAATGCGCTTTAACATCTTTTAAGGCTTCTTATCTGTATCAGGTTTGAAATCTATTGCAGCTTCTTTTCGTTGAGCTGGAGTAATCGGAGTTGGCGCTCCAGTTAATGGATCTCCGCCTGATGCGGTCTTTGGGAAAGCAATTACTTCACGAATGGATTCAGCACCCGCAAGCAATGCGCATAGTCGATCAATTCCAATAGCTAAACCGCCATGTGGTGGTGGCCCATATTGGAATGCATCAAGAAGAAATCCGAATTTACTCTCTGCTTCTTGCTCAGTTAAACCAATAACTTCAAACACATCCTTTTGAATTTGTTGGTCGTGAATACGAATTGAACCTCCGCCCAATTCAGTTCCGTTCAGAACAATGTCATATGCATAAGCAAGAGCACTTGCAGGATCTGACTTGAAACTCTTGGCAAATTCTGGCTTTGGCCCTGTGAATGGATGATGAACTGCAGTCCAACCACCGTTATCGGTAAGTTCGAACATTGGAGCATCGACTACCCACAGAAATTCCCACTTGGAGTTATCAATTAGATTGCGTCTTTTGCCAATTTCTAATCGCACAGCACCGAGCAACGATTGCGACTCTGACTTTTCACCTGCTGCAAAGAAAATTGCATCTCCTGGTTTTGCTCCAGCTTTTGCTGCTACTCCAGCAATTTCACTTTCAGATAAGTTCTTTGCAACCGGTCCACCAAGGGTTCCATCAGCTTGAACCAAGATATACGCCAAACCCTTTGCACCGCGAGCTTTCGCCCAATCTTGCCAAGCATCTAACTCACGTCTAGGTGAATCTGCACCACCAGGCATAACTACTGCACCGACATACGGTGCTTGAAACACTCTGAAAGTAGTACTTTTAAAGAAATCAGTCATTTCAGTTAATTCGTAACCAAATCTCATATCTGGTTTATCGGATCCGAAACGATCCATCGCATCTTTATAGGTCATGCGAGGTATAGGTAATTTAATTTCGTAGCCTTTAACTTCTTTCCAAATTTGGAATAGTAATTTTTCAATTAAAGACAAGATATCTTCTTGATCAATAAAGGACATTTCAATATCAAGTTGGGTAAATTCTGGTTGACGGTCAGCTCGAAAATCTTCATCACGGAAACAACGAGCTATTTGGTAGTAACGTTCCATTCCCGCTACCATCAATAATTGCTTAAAAAGTTGCGGCGATTGTGGCAGTGCGTACCAAGAACCAGGCTGTAAACGAACTGGAACTAGAAAATCTCGCGCACCTTCGGGGGTAGATCTAGTTAAATAAGGAGTTTCTATCTCGTAGAACTCTTCTTGTTCCATGATTCTACGTATTACAGAAGTGACTTTGGAGCGAAGTCTTAAATTAGCTGCAGGTTGTTCGCGACGTAAATCTAAGTAGCGATAACGAAGTCGAACCTCTTCAGAAATATCAGCATCGTCACCAGAATCAACAGGAAATGGAAGTGGAGCTGCTTCTGAAAGCACAGTAACATCAGTTGCTACAACTTCGATCGCACCGGTTGGCGTTTTAGCGTTTTCGGAACCTGTTGGTCTTGCGATTACTTCACCGGTGATTTTTAAACACCATTCGGCTCTTAAAGATCCGGCTGTGGCTTCATCGTTGATAACAACCTGACACCATCCAGAACCGTCACGTAAATCTATGAAAGCAACGCCTCCATGATCACGGCGCCGGGCAACCCAACCTGTAAGGGTTACAGTTTGGCCAACATGGCTGGCGCGCAGTTCACCTGCGTTATGGGTGCGAAGCATTACCTATCCTTAAAGTCCTTTAAGTTCTCAAACGTTGTTGATTAAGTCGCTAATTCTAACGCTCTTTGTCTGACCGGTAGACATAGTTTTTAACTCAACTTGGCCGCTGGAAAGTTCATTCTCGCCAAGAACGACGACATATTTGGCACCTGATTTATCGGCAGCTTTCATGGCACCTTTTAAGGCTCTATCACCAAAAGCTAACTCCACGACTTTGCCGCTATTTCTAAGTTCTACTGCAATACGCATTGCAGCTTCTTGAATATTCTTCTGATCGCCATTTGATGTCACAAGTGGTATCAGGAAGAGATCTGCATTACCTAAATCAACAGGAATAACGCTTTCTTCTTCGGCGGCCAGAATGGTTCTATCGACGCCTATTCCCCATCCAATTCCTGATAAGTCTTGTCCACCTAATTCACTCATTAATTTGTCGTAGCGACCGCCGCCACCGATTGCCGATTGTGCACCTAATCCAGTATGAACAAACTCAAAGGTTGTTCCAGTGTAATAATCAAACCCGCGGACCAATTTAGGATTTATCACATATTTGATTTCGAGGGCATCCAAATATTGCAATACTTTATTGAAATGAGATTTTGATTTCTCATTTAAGTAATCAAGTAAGACTGGCGCTTTATCCATTGCCGCAATCATCTCTGGACGTTTATCGTCAAACAAACGAAGAGGATTTAATTTAGCGCGAGCCGCTGTTGCTTCGTCTAAATCGAGGGTTTCATAGAACTTTAATAGTTCTTTGCGATGTACAGATCGTGATTCGGCATCACCAAGTGAAGTAAGCTCTAATCGGTAATTTCGAATTCCTATATTCTTAAAAGCTTGATCGGCCAACCAAATAACCTCTGCATCAATCAGAGGATCTTCCAATCCAATAGCTTCAATTCCTACTTGATAGAACTGGCGATAGCGACCTTTTTGAGGACGCTCTGCTCGAAAATATGCACCAGAATAAAAAACTTTTACAGGAAGTTGCCCGCGATCTAATCCATGTTCGATGACGGCTCGCATAACACCTGCAGTACCTTCGGGGCGCAAGGTAATCGATCTGCCACCGCGATCTTCGAAGGTGTACATCTCTTTGGTGACAATATCTGTTGATTCTCCAACACCTCGCGCGAATAACCCCGTATCTTCGAAAACCGGGAGCTCCATATATCTATATCCTGCTGATTTTGCAGGAGCACATAATTGTTCGCGCACAAATTCAAAAATTGCAGAGCGTGGCGGAATGTACTCACTTACACCTTTAGGTGCTTGAAAGTTCATTCTCATAACCTCTCACTATTAACGATACTGCTCATTAATCCAGTTCTTTTGGAACTATAGATTCTGTAGGAACTGATTGTATTTTCTCTCGCGCCCAATTGATGTTTCTGGACCGTGTCCGGGCAGAACTTGCATCACATCAGGTAGCGGAAGGACCTTTTCACGTAAAGATTTCTGCATCGCGCTCCAGGAACCGCCAGGGAGATCAGTTCTTCCGATAGATCCTGCAAAAAGCACATCCCCTGAAATTAAGAGTTCGCCATTAACCTCATACATTACTGAACCTTTGGTATGACCTGGTGCGTGAATAGCTCTAAATTTCAAACCAACTAAATCGAACTTTTGATTATCTGTCAGCTCGATTACTTCCTCAGGTTCTTGCCATTTAATACCTGATAATTGTGAAATAAATTCAGCGCCGTGCGCTCTCTCTGGATGTAAAAATAATTCACGGTCATTTGTGTGAATCATTGCTGGAATTCCATATCCCTCGCAAATTGGTTGCACGGAGAAGGTATGATCTAAATGCCCGTGAGTTACTAAAATTGCGACGGGTTTCAAATCAAATTCTTGTAACTTCTCCGCCAACTCCTTAGAGACGTTCGGCATCCCTGGATCGACCACAATGCACTCTTGGCCGCGACCCGTGCTTAGAATCCAGCAGTTAGTAGCAAAGGCCTGAGCCTGAAAGTTGGTAACCAGCATGGCTGGAGGGTAGCCTTTCTGACCTAACCGCCGTCACCTAGAAAGTTAAACCAGCCAGTTAAACACCGAGGTGACCTACAACGACAGGGCTAAAAGTTCTGAAGTGCAAATTAAGGAGTATGAAATGTCAGAGAATCCATCACAAGTAGCATCAAATATCAATCCATCTGCTGCAACTGCCTTGATTGGAGATCCTGCAAAATTCGGCTTTGTGGCCGATGATGGAACAGTATTTGTTCGCACTCCTTATGGCGATAAAGCAGTTGGTTCTTATCCGGGCAAAAGCGCAGATGAAGCGCTGCAGTACTTTGTTAGAAAATTTGAAGCTCTTGCCTCTGAAGTTGCAATTCTTGGCGCTCGAATCCGAAGTGGCGCGATGGTGCCAACTGATGCACACGAAGCTGTCAATAAACTTCGTCAAACAATTATTGATAGCAATGTCGTCGGAGACTTAGAAGCGCTACATGCTTCTCTAAATCAACTCCCTGAGATTATCGAGGGAAATCGGGCGCAATACGAAGCGAAGAAAGCTTTAGAAAGAGCCGAACGTGAGGCTCGCCGCGCTGATGCTCTAATTCAAAAAGAGAATATTGTTAATGAAGCTGAATCTCTGGCAGATTCAGAAAGTTGGAAAGCTACCGGAGAGCGCTTAAAAGAGTTACTTGATCAATGGAAAGCCGCCCCTCGTTTAGATAAGAAAGCGGATACTGAACTTTGGAAGAGATTTTCTGCTGCCCGAAATAAATTCGATAAGCGCCGACGAACCCACTTCGCTTCACTTGATGCAACACAAAAGAGCGTCTCTACAACTAAGAAGGCACTTGTAGAAAAAGCGGAAGCGCTTGCAAATTCAACCGATTGGGTTGCAACTGCGCGTGCATACAAAGCTTTGATGGATCAATGGAAAGCAGCTGGTCGCGGAAAGGCATCAGATGATGCAAAACTTTGGGCTAGATTTAAAAGCGCCCAAGATGCATTTTTTGCAGCTAAGAATGCTGACTTAGAAAAGCGCGAAGGCACAATGGTTGAAAATTTGGCTAAACGCGAAGCGTTACTTCCAAAGATTGAAGCTATTTTGCCGATCACTGATTTAGATAAAGCACGCAAAGAATTCCGCGAACTTATGGGCGAATGGAGCAAGATCGGAATGACCGATCGCACCAAACGCGCTGCTTTAGATGCTCGAGTTGATAAAGTTTCGGATGCAATTAAAGAGGCGGAAGCAGAAAAATGGCGTCGTAGCGATCCAGCTGCTAAAGCTCGCGCTAACGATGTAGTCGAACAGCTAACAAAAGCAATTACTGCTTATGAAGAGGCAGCCGCAAAAGCAACAGCGGCAGGCAATACAAAGAAAGCGGAAGAGGCTAAAGCGGCAGCTGAGGCACGAAGAGCTTGGTTATCAGAAGCTCAAAAAGGTTTGGCTGAGTTTAATTAATCAACTTTAATTGTTGGTAATTCGGTAAACATCGTAAACGCCTTCAACTTGTCGCACTGCAGCCAATACTGAATCTAAGTGTGTGGCATCTGCCATTTCAAAAGTAAATCTAGAGAGTGCTATACGATCTTTTGAAGTACTAACTTCAGCATTAAGAATATTAACTTGCGCATCAGAAAGTGCTCTAGTTACATCCGATAGCAACCTGGCCCTATCTAACGCCTCAACTTGGATTTTTACCAAAAAGATTGATGCCGCACCTTGCAACCATTTAACCAAAACAACTCGGTCCCCTTGATGTTTCTGTAAATCTTCAGCATTTACGCAGTCAGTGCGATGAACACTCACACCATTTCCTCGTGTTACAAAGCCCATGATTGCATCCCCTGGTACTGGTGTGCAGCATCGAGCAAGTTTTACAACTACATCATCTATTCCTTCAACTTCGATGGCGCTTGAAGTACGACGATTAATAGTTTCATTAGATGGTAATTCCATAGTTGGTTCGGGATGTGAATCCTCAACGCCCAACAAAATCTGTAACTTATCAATCACCGCAGCTGGTGATATGTGCCCATCGCCAACAGCAGCGTAAAGTGAATCTATATCTGGGTAACGTAGATCGTGAGCCAACTCTAGAAGTGACTGTCCAGCAAAAATTTTCTGCAGTGGTAGCCCAGCTTTACGCATTTGTCTTGCGATGGATTCACGCCCGGCATCTATAGCTTCTTCACGTCTTTCACGCGTAAACCAAGCTTTGATCTTATTTCTAGCCCTAGGACTTGCCACGAAATTTAGCCAATCTCTACTAGGTCCAGCTTGTGGATTCTTATTTGTAACAATTTCGATGACATCGCCATTATTTAATTTAGTTTCTAATGGGATTAATCGACCATTAACTTTTGCGCCGACAGTTTTATTACCAATTTCCGTATGTACTGTGTATGCAAAATCAACAGGTGTAGATCCACCTGGAAGAGCGACAACTTTTCCTTTCGGTGTAAATACATACACTTCGGGGCTTCCCAAATCAAAACGAAGTGAATCTAAGAATTCGGATGGATCTTGAGTCTCTTGTTGCCATGCGTGAAGTTGTTGTAGCCAGAGCATTTCAGGAGTTTCACTCGCACTCTTATCTCCCTTCTTATATTTCCAGTGTGCAGCGATACCGAACTCTGCGCGTGCGTGCATTTCATGAGTACGAATTTGAATTTCTAGAGCTTTTCCATTTGGGCCGATTACTGTTGTGTGTAGAGATTGATAAAGATTGAACTTTGGCATAGCAATGTAATCTTTAAAACGGCCAGGGACCGGGCTCCATCTAGCGTGAATCGAACCTAAAACTGCATAACAATCACGTACATTTTCTACTAAAACTCGAACGCCAACTAAATCGTAAATCTCATTGAATTCACGTCCGCGAACCCGCATCTTTTGGTAAACGCTGAAATAGTGTTTCTGCCTTCCGGTTACAAACGCTTCTACCCCATCCCGTCCGAGATCCTCAGTTAGAGTTTTAATGACCTCTTCAGTCATTTTTTCTCGCATCGGATTACGTTCAGCAACTAAACGCGCTATTTCGTCGTATTTCTTAGGTTCGAGTACTTTAAATGAGAGATCTTCTAATTCCCATTTAACTGCGTTCATACCCAAACGGTGGGCTAAAGGTGCATAAATATCTATGGTTTCTCGAGCTTTACGCTGTGCAGATTCTGGCGCAACAAATTCCCAAGTTCGCGCATTATGTAAACGATCTGCAAGCTTTACAACAAGTACTCGAATGTCCCGTGACATCGCTACTACCATTTTTCGAACTGTTTCTGCTTCAGCATTTTCGCCGTAAGTTAATTTATCTAACTTGGTTACGCCATCTACCAATGAAGAAACCTCGTCACCGAAGTCATTCTTTAATTGAGTTAAGTTATAAGGCGTATCTTCAACCGTGTCATGTAACAATGCTGCAATTATTGTCGCTTTATCCAAACCTAATTCGGCAAGAATTCCTGCTACCGCAACTGGATGAGTTATATATGGCTCGCCGGATTTCCTCTGCTGACCTGTATGTGCATTTTCTGCAACTTCAAATGCACGTTGAATATCATCAGTACTTATTCCTGGGTGATGTAGACGGACCTCTGCAATTACCGGGGCAATTAAGTCCGTCATGACATCACAGGTTATTTGCGGCGGTTTTTGCGCTTCGGTTGATTACGTGGGCCACGAGCAATTGTCAAATTGGATGCGCCAGCCGTAACTTCAACAGGCACTGCGCCACTACGTGCCGCAACTCTCTTTGCAAGTGCTTGCATCGCTGGTTCACGCTCACGAAGTGTTGCCAAGATTGGAGGTGCAATAAATATTGACGAATAAGTACCGGCAGCTAGACCAATAAATAGAGCCAGTGATAAATCCTTCAAAGTACCAGCACCTAATAAACCAGCTCCAACAAAGAGAATCGATCCAACTGGTAGTAGCGCAATAAGAGAAGTATTCATTGAGCGGATTAATGTCTGATTAACAGCCAAGTTTGCAGCATCCGAATAGGTACTCTTTCCGGTTGCGGTGATTGAACGTGTATTTTCACGGATTTTATCGAAGACAACAACCGTGTCATATAGCGAATAACCAAGAATGGTTAGGAAACCAATCACGGTTGCAGGAGTTACATCAAAGCCAACTAAGGCATAGATTCCAACTGTAATGAAGACGTCATGTAAAACCGCAATAATCGCAGCGATCGCCATCTTCGGTTCGAACGCCATTGCTAGATAGAGCAAGACCACAACGATGAAACCGATCAGACCATAGAGAGCTTTTCTAGTAATTTCTTTACCCCATGAAGGTCCAACAATTTGCGTATCGATAGAATCAACAGTCACTTGATATTTTGCTGCTAATTGATCTTGAAGAGCAATTGATTGCGTACCTGTCAGTGAACCGGTTTGGATTCTGATTTGATTATTACCAACTGATTGAATTATTGGTTCTCCTGGAATTCCGGCGGCATCAACTGCTTCGAAGGCCGGATCTAAATTTGCACCAGCTTTAGTAACGGTATATGAAGCGCCACCTTTGAATTCAATTCCGAGGTGTAATCCTTGCAATGTTAGTGCGCCGATTGATAAGACTATTAGCAAACCTGAGAATGCATACCAGCGCTTCTTCTTGCCAATAATGTCTATTGAGGTCTCACCCGTGTATAGACGACCACCTAAGCCAGTTAACTTTGACATGAATTACGCCTCCAATCCAAGGCTCTTGCGCGACACACCAGTTATCGCGCTACCTGAGTTAAAAAACTTTGATCTGCCAATTACGCTCATCATTGGCTTGGTAAAGAAGAAGACCACTAGCAAATCTATAAGCGTTGATAATCCAAGTGTGAATGCGAATCCGCGCACACCACCAACTGCAAAGAAGTAGAGCAACACTGCAGCAATAATGGAAACGAAATCGGCTACCAAAATCGTGCGGCGGGCGCGTGTCCAACCTGTTTCAACTGCAGATCGCAGTGAGCGTCCCTCTCGTACCTCATCTCTAATACGTTCGAAGTAAACGATAAACGAGTCGGCGGTAATACCAATCGACACGATCGCACCGGCAATACCTGCCAAAGTCAGAGTAAATCCAATGGTTTTACCTAATAGCAAGAAGGATACGTATGTAAATGCACCCGCAATTAATAATGATCCAGCTGAAACGATGCCTAGCCCTCTATAGAAGAGGAAGATG
>JALRDT010000109.1 GCA_023262125.1 Candidatus Nanopelagicaceae bacterium
CTGCTGCCCAAGATTTACGTGAGCCGGCATTTGGATAGTGGCGATAAGTACGAAGAGATTGGCCATCAACCCAGGCTAGTGAAACTGCATTTAAAGTTTCTTCGCGAGTTAGCCCCATCATCTGACAGACTACGGCTGTAGAGGCAACTTTTACTAATATCACATGGTCAAGACCAACTTTGTTAAATGAATTTTCTAGTGCGATACAACCTTGAATTTCGTGTGCTTTGATCATTGCAGTTAAAATATCTTTGACCGTTAATTTTTTCTGGCCACTTCGATTTAGCCAATCAGCTACCGCAAGAATGCCTCCTAAATTATCGCTTGGATGTCCCCACTCTGCGGCAAGCCAAGTGTCGTTGAAATCTAACCAACGAATTGCAGTGCCGATATTAAATGCGCCTTGAACCACATCTAATTCAAAGTTAGTCCCTGGAACTCTGACACCATTATCAACTTTCGTTCCTGGCACTAATGGTCCAAGTAACTTGGTGCACGCTTGATATTCAAGAGATTCCAGGCCGCAACCAATAGTGTCAAGTAATCCAGACCAAGCGGTTTTGTAAGCTAACTCTGATTTAACTTCGAAGTTCAAGGCATAATCAACAATATCTTGAATCTCTTGGTCAAATGGTTGATTGGATTTCTGTACGTGTGCTGACAATTAACGCTCCTCTAGTCTCTTGAAAACTAAATCTTCTGGGCCGATGTAATTTGCTGATGGTCGAATTATTTTTCCATCTGCACGTTGCTCAATTACATGAGCAGACCAGCCTGTAATTCTGGAAATTACAAATATAGGGGTAAAAAACGAGGTAGGAATTTTCATTGCATTGTAAGCAACTGCGCTAAACCAATCTAAATTTGGGAACATTTTCTTTAAATCCCACATTACCGTTTCGATTCTTTCTGCAATTTCAAAGAGAGTGCGGTTATCTGTAGTCAGGTCTTTAGCAATTGATTTAATTATCGGGTTTCGGGGATCTCCGATTGTGTAAACCGGATGGCCAAATCCAATCACTACCTCCTTTGCCTCTACTCGCTTTCGAATATCAGCTTCCGCTTCATCGGGGTTGGCGTAACGCTCTTGAATTTCAAGGGCCACTTCATTGGCTCCACCATGCTTTGGTCCGCGTAGCGCACCGATTGCTCCTGTTATTGCTGAATAAATATCACTGCCAGTGCCTGCAATTACGCGAGCAGTAAAAGTTGAAGCATTAAATTCATGTTCGGCATAAAGAATCAATGAAGCATGCATTGCGCTTTCCCATTGTTGAGTTGGTGCCTTTCCGTGCAACATCTCTAAAAAGTGGCCGCCAATTGAATCTGATTGGGTGCTGCATTCAATACGTTTACCGCTATTTGCAAAGTGATACCAATAGCAAAGCATCGAAGGTGTAGCTGCAATCAATCGATCGGCAATAGCTTTAGCGCCATTTTCCAAATGACCATCATGCTCGGGCTCTATGGTTCCTAATGTTGATACACCTGTGCGCAGCACATCCATTGGATGGGTAGTTTTAGGTAATTTTTCTAGCACTTCTCTAACTTGCGGTGGTAAATCTCTTAAATTTTTTAGCTTGGATTTGTAGTTAGATAGTTCTGCTTTATTGGGAAGATGGCCATGTATTAAAAGATGTGCGACCTCTTCAAATTGACAGTTGGCTGCTAAATCAGCAATATCAAAACCACGATAATGTAAATCATTGCCACTTCGACCTACGGTGCAGATTGCAGTATTACCTGCCGCAACACCTGATAAGGCAACGGATTTCTTTGGCTTAAATTCGCTCATCTACTTCCCTTGATATTTATCCAAGGCTTCTTCATATTTGTAATAATCAATTGTTTCATATAACTCTTCGCGAGTTTGCATATGATTAATCGCGCTCTTCTGTGTACCTTCGGAGCGAATAGTTTTATATACAAGCTCAGCAGCTTTGTTCATCGCTCTAAAAGCTGATAATGGATAAAGCACAATGTCTACATTCGCACTTCGTAGTTCCGCAACGGTAAATAATGGCGTCTTTCCAAATTCCGTAATATTGGCAAGAATCGGCACTCCTGCTGCTTCTCTAAACTTTTTATAAGTTTCTAAATCACCCACTGCTTCCGGGAAAATCATGTCGGCACCTGCAGCCACATATTGGCGTACTCGATCTAGTGCAGCATCCAAGCCTTCATTGGCCAAGGCATCGGTGCGAGCCATGATTGTAAATTCCTTTGAATTTCGTCCATCTACAGCTGCTTTAATGCGATCAACCATCTCATTGACGCCAACAATCTCTTTATTAGGTCGATGCCCGCATCTTTTAGCAGCTACTTGATCTTCCATATGCACAGCAGATGCGCCTGCTTTTTCTACATCTTTTACAGTTCGAGAAATATTAAAAGCAGAAGTACCAAAACCTGTATCTATATCCACAAGTAATGGCAAATCGCAAACATTTGTAATTCTTCTTACATCAGTCAAAACATCATCTAGTGTAGAAATCCCAAGATCTGGAAGACCTAACGAACCAGCCGCCACACCTCCGCCACTTAAATAGATAGCTTTATAACCTGCGCGTTTTGCAAGCAGCGCATGGTTTGCATTGATTGCACCTACGACTTGAAGCGGGTGTTCTTCCTTTACTGCTTCCTTAAAAGATTTGGCATTACTCATTGTGAAGTCCATCCTCCATCAACAGGAATTGCTGCACCAGTGATGTTGTGTGCTGCTTTTGAGCATAGAAAAACTGCAACTGCGCCAATATCGGATGCTGTAGCTAAACGTTTTGAAGGTTGTTTTTCAGATAATAAATCTGCAATTCCGTTAACTCGATCTCCGCCAAATTTATCTGCTCGTGCTTGAATTTGCGGTTCGATTAAAGCAGTTTCAACCCAACCAGGACAAATTGCATTTACAGTAACTCCACCAGACTCTCTGGTGCCGGCATCTGCATATTCCAAAGCTGCGACTCTGGTCAAACCAATTACGCCATGTTTTGCAGATACATAAGGTGCTTTTGCAACTGATGCCACAAGCCCATGAACGGATGCGGTATTAATTACTCGCCCATACCCACGTTCTTTCATCTGTGGAAGTAACAATCTCATGGTGTCGAAGAATGATTCCAAATTTATAGCGATTATGTCGTTCCACTTTTCTCTTGGCATCTCTGCTGTTGGTGCAGTGTGCTGAATTCCCGCGTTATTGCAAAGAATGTCTACTGGTCCACCAGCAAGTATTTTTGCAATCAGATCTTCTGTTGCAGAAGAATCACGTAAATCAGATACAAAAGATTCTACTTTTCCAGCACCCGCCGCTTTAACTTCCGCCTCTGCTTTTGCAATCACTTCGGCGCTACCGAGACCATGAAGCACGATATCTGCGCCTTCTTTAGCAAGCTCGGTCGCAATTCCCAATCCGATACCTTGAAAAGATCCAGTAATAAAGGCGCGACGTCCTTTAAGTGTCATTTTGCCTCCCCGTAGATAGCTTCAGCAATTTGTTTGCAGCCTATTGGATGCAAAAACATGTCGTAATGGTTTACATCATCAAGATTAATTAGTTTCAATTTTGGATATTGCGCAAGCGCCACTTCTAAAATTGGCAATGGATACAGGCCGCCTTCCTCGTTTTGTAAGCCACGCGGTGCCCGAATAAATAGCGTCTCTACCCTTAAACTCTTGAGAGCTTTAACGATGATCTCATCACCAAATAAATCTCTTGAATCATCTTCAACGGCTTGCGGGTTAGTTGATGGTTTCCCATTTCTAAGATCATAATCAACGTATTCACTTAACTCATTTGACCAGCCGCGATTAAAGGCAGGATGTGGTCTCCAGTAATCGCGATATGCTTCTTTAGATTCAAAAGTCATGGATAATCTTGCGAGCGCTGGTCCTAATATCAACGGCATAATTTGTTCGATACTCATGCCAGGCGGCATTGGAAGTGGAATTCCACCATCTGCGAAAATTACTTTCCCAACTTGATCAGGGTAAAGTCCAACCAAAGCTGCGGTCACAAACCCACCCATTGAGTGTCCAATTACATCTGGCTTATTCCATTTAAAGTGGTTAATTACTTCAACCATATCTTTTGCATGTTGCGCCATGCCAAAGGGTCCTGGCAAATTATTTGAGTCTCCGCGGCCACGAAGATCTACTGCAAATGGTGTTTTGCCTCGTTTTATTAACTCGTCAGCAAATATCTGAAAAGCTCTATTTGATGATGTAACTCCGTGGATTAACAAAACTGGCTCGCCGCCAATTGAAAGATCTTCGCCATATCTAAATACAGCTAATTGGCCACCCGCTACGTTGACTAAGAACTTCTCTGTCGGCATTGACATGGCTTTAGTCTGCCTTTCCTGCACCGATAGAGCCACCCGTGTTGCAGTTGCCTACCTCTCAAAAGCTTCTAAATATGCAGAAATTTGCTCGAAAAGTTATAAAACGGATATCAAATAAGCGTGGTTATGCTCGAATAGCCCAGATAGCCTTGCCAGCAAGCGGACCGGGCCCGGCTCGCAAGAAACGACTCAATGAGGAGAATAAATGAGCAAGCGCTCACTACTCGCACGCATTAGCGTTGCAACACTCGCATCTGCAATGGTGGCATCTTCAATGGCGCCAGCACAAGCAGAAAGCGAAATTAAAATCGGCGTAATCACATCTACATCTGGCGCATTAAAGTCATATGGCGATGCATATGTTGATGGACTTAACTGGGGTCTTAAGTATTACACCGGTGGCAAGATGACAATTAATGGTCAAAAACTTGTCGTTACCGTTAAAGATGATGCAGCAGATCCAGCATCAGCAACTGCAACATTCAAAGACATGGTCGGAAATGGCACCAAGGTTATTGTTGGTACAGCATCTTCAGGTGTTGCGCTAACACTTGCGCCACTTGCTCAACAGAACAAAGTTCTTTATATCTCTGGACCTGCAAAGAATGATGCTGTTACCTCTGCAGCAAATAAATATGTATTCCGCTCAGGCAATACCTCTACTCAGGACTTAGTTCCACTTGCAGGAATTAAGCCAATTTCAGGTCGTAAGGTTGTTCTATTCGTGGAAGATAACGCATTTGGTGCAGGTAACATCGCTGCAGCAAAGGCTTTGATGGGCCCTAAGGGCGCAACATTCCAAGAAATTAAGGTACCAACTTCAACATCTGACTTCACACCATTTGCAAAGCAAGCAGCTGATGCAAAGGGAACATACATCTTCATCGCATGGTCAAATGCTCTTACAGCTGGTGCGATGCTTACATCTCTAAAGCAGCAGGGTGCTTTCCTTAAGCAGCGTCCAATTACAGGACTTGCTGGCGCAGCAACTTACAATATCTACGGAACTCTATTTGAAGGAACCAACTCAATTCTTACAAATAGCTATTTCGGTGGCGTTGGAAAGTCAAAGGCAGCCGGAGATCTAGCGGCATCGTTTACAGCATCAAAGAAGGCACAGGATTTATTTACTTGCACCGGTGCTGATGCTGCGAAGATGATTGTTCAGGCACTGACTGGCAATTCATCACAAGATGTTGACACTATGATTTCTAAACTAGAAGGTTATTCATGGGTCGGCGTAAAGGGTCTTATGAAGGTTGACCCTACAAACCACACATTGATTCAGCCAATGTTCTTAGTTTCTCTAAAGAAAACTGCTGCTGGTTACGTTCCTCAGCTTCTTAAGACTATTAATAATGTCTGATAGAACACAGATATAACATCGACCCCGGCCTATATCTATAAGGTAATTTATAGAAATAGGTCGGGGTTTTTTATACCCTTAGCCAGCCAGTGGGACAACAAGGGAGTTAACCCAATTGATATCAGCTTTATCAGTTAAAGATTTATCACTTTCAATAGGTGGCGCAAAAATTCTCGATGGGATCACCCTTTCGGTAAACACGAACGAAACTCTTGGAATTATTGGCCCTAATGGTGCTGGTAAGACTTCACTCTTTAATTTGTTAAGCGGTGTACGCCATCCAACTCGCGGTCAAATATTCATAAATGATTTAGAAATAACTTCATTAAAACCCTACGAAAGAGCAAAAGTTGGTTTAGCGCGCACTTTCCAAACCTCTTCAATTTTCGCAAATTTAACTTGCTTAGAAAATGTGCGAATTGCCGCACAAGCTGCAAATGGTAAGTCAATGAATCTAACCAAGAGCGCCTACAAATTTACTGATGTCGTAGCACATGCTCGCGAATGTTTAGCCAAAGTTGGACTATCGAATCGTGCAATGCAAATAGCCGGATCTCTTTCACACGGCGATAAGCGCCGACTTGAAATTGCCATAGTACTTGCTTCCAAAAGCGAGATTGTTCTGCTCGACGAACCAATGGCAGGCATGAGCGTTGAAAACGTCCCTGAGTTGGTTGAAATCATTAGATCGCTCAAAACCGAACATAATAAAACTGTATTGATTGTTGAACATCATCTTGAAGTTATTTTAGGGCTAGCTGATCGAATCGCAGTTCTAAATTATGGTGAATTACTGGTCTGCGATACTCCACAAAATGTTATTGATAATCCGATTGTTCAATCCGCTTACATTGGAGAAGCGCTATGAGCAATGTGCTAACCATTAAAGATCTTCACGTAAAGATCAACCAATCTCATATCCTTCATGGTGTCAGTTTTGATGTGCCTAATAACAAAGTAACTGCGCTACTTGGTCGAAACGGTGTAGGTAAATCCACAACTTTAAAAACCATTATGGGCTTTTATCCAGGGACTGGCTCTATATCCTTCAAAGGCTCTGAAATCTTAAACGGAGATACTTTCAAAATCGCCAAATCAGGAATTGCTTACATCCCTGAAGATCGCGAAATTTTCTCTTCACTTTCGGTTAAGGAGAATTTGGCGCTAGCTGCGCGCGGCAAGGACCATGGCGATGCATATAAATTTGTACATTCACTTTTCCCAGAACTTGATACTCGTGCACAGCAACGTGCAGGCTCTTTATCTGGTGGCCAGCAACAAATGGTTGCGATTGCTAGAGCATTATTAAATAAGAATGAAATATTGCTAGTTGATGAACCAACTAAAGGTTTAGCCCCAAAACTAGTCACTGAAGTAGCAGATGCATTGGCGCAAGTAGCCCATGAAAACACCATGCTGCTTGTTGAACAGAACTTAGCATTGGTAAAACGCATTGCAGAGAATGTAATTGTTATGGATCAAGGCAAAGTTGTTTATCAAGGCGGACCAGAAGTACTTCATGATGACAAATGGGTACATCAAATGCTTGGCGTAGGAGGCAAATAATGTCAACGTTCCTACTGATTCTAATTACCGGCATCGGACTCGGTGCGCTCTATTTTCTTGTGGCCTCAGGTCTCTCTTTAATTTATGGGTTAATGGGTGTTCTTAACTTTGCACACGGTGCATTCTTGACAGTTGGTGCTTTTTTTGGATTTTGGTATGCCAAACAATCTGGTTTCATGATTACAACTCCAAAATTCCTCTTATCCATGTTAATTGGTGGCCTAGGAGCTGGAGCTTTCGCCTTACTAATGGAGCAATTAATTATTGCCAGAATGTATGAGCGACATGTTGATCAAGCGCTCGTAACTGTTGGCGTTGCACTTGTAGTTGGTGCTGCACTTGGAGGTTGGTTTGGAAATGACTTGGTTCTATATCCAACTCCCCCTTATTTTCTTAATGGTGTAAATATTGCAGGTGCAATCATTCCAGCCGATCGTTTCTTCTATATAGGAACCGCGCTAATTCTGTTAATTGCTAACTGGGCCCTACTTAAATTCACCAGAATCGGCTTAATTATTCGCGCTGGCGTTGAAAATAGAAATATGGTTGCCGCACTTGGCATCAACGTTCGACGCGCATTTAGCACCGTTTTCTTCTTAGGCGGATTTGCAGCAGGGGTTGGCGGTGTCTTGATTTCTGTCTATTCAAACGGTGTATCTCCACTTATTGCCGGACAATATTTAATTTATGGTTTCATCGTCGTGGTGATCGGCGGTATGGGCAGCGTTCCCGGAAGTTTTATCGCCGCGATGATGATTGGCGTAATCCGTCAGTTCGCTAATTACTACGTCACCGGATTGGGAGATTTCGTAGTTGTAATTCTGCTAGCTGGAGTCTTACTAATTAGACCGCAAGGTTTACTTGGAAAGGCGGCAGCGTAATGTTACGTTGGAAATATTCTCGTCCGTTTCTTGCAACCTTACTTGCGCTTCTTGCTCTAGCACCGATACTGGGTGGAAATCCCTTAGCTCAACCAGGCTTGCAACAAACTTTAGCAGTTGCATTTATCTACGGTGGATTAGCTCTTACTTATGATTTACTTTTTGGATTTACAGGGCTGCTCTCATTTGGCCATGCAATTTATTTTGGTTCAGGTATATATATAACCTGCATTCTTATAAACCACAATGTAGTTCCATGGTATTTGGCTATGGTTATTGCAATTTCAATCACTGCACTCTTAGCGATGTTAGTTGGAATGGCATCTTTACGTACAACGGGCATTACATTTGCGATGGTGACGTTAGCTTTTGGCGAAGCGGGACACGTAATTATTAATCGCAATTTCTTTGGTTTAACGGGTGGCGAAAATGGAATCGCCTTGGATGCCACAAAAGTTCCACAATTCTGGATTGGCGTTGTAAATACCAAATATCTCTACTGGACCGCTTTACTTGCGTTAATCATCGTTTACGCAATTATTTGGTGGATTACAGAGAGTTCTGCAGGACGAGTCTTTGCGGCGCTTAGAGATAATGAATTACGCGTACAAGTACTTGGTCTAGATACACAGAAATTCAAACTGCTATCTTTTGTAATCGCTGGCTCGCTTGCAAGTTTCTTGGGTGTGATTATGTTGCTTGCCGCAGGTAGCGCTGCGCCTAGATTTGCTGATGCCAATTTAACGATTGCGCTATTGCTTATGGTTATTCTTGGTGGAGCGGTAACACGTTGGGGTGCAGTAATTGGTGGCATTCTTTATTCGGTTGCAACTACTCGCATGCAAGATCTGACCCAACAACCATTTTTCACAGATATGCCAAAGATCATTGGTGGTCCGTTGTCTGAGCCAGCTTTAACTTTAGGAATTCTATTTATACTTGTAGTTATGTTTGCTCCAGGTGGTTTATCTGGCGCTTATTACAAATTACGCGCGAGGGCGATAGCTAAAAAGTGAGCTTGCTTTTCCAGCCTAAAAATCCTCAAGAAACCGCATTAGGTAAATTAGAGCGCGAAAAAAATACAGATTACTGGGGTCTACACAAATGGAGTATCGAGAATCCAGGTGAATTTTGGTCACGTGCTTGGGATGATTTAAATCTAATTGGAGATAAAGGCGATATTGCTTTCCAAAGTGGAGAGCGATTTATCGATGCAAAGTTTTTCCCAAAAGGTTCGATAAATGTGGCTGAAAATTTGCTGGCCCATGGAGATGGCGTTGCTATTGTTGGAATTCTTGAAGATGGTACAAGACGCGAAATTACATATACCGAACTCAGAGAGAAAAGTGCTGCGGTCGCCGCAGCTATGAAAGATTTAGGAATAACTGTAGGTGATCGTGTAGTTGCTTGGGCACCAAATGTTCCAGAAGTAATGATTTTTGCATTAGGCGCACTAAGTATTGGAGCAATAGTTTCTACAGCTTCTCCTGATTTTGCCCCTAATGCAGTTCAAGATCGCTTTGGACAAGTCGAACCTAAGTTGATTCTGCTAGGTGATGATTACCAATACAGTGGCAAGAGTTTTGATTTAAAAGAAAGGGCAGATGAAATTATTGCGCTGCTGCCCACTTTAAAGAAATCAGTTCGAATCTCTGAATTTGAATCTTGGATTGCCCCTTTCAATGGTGCAAAACCAGATTTTAAAAGGTTGCCATTTGATCACCCTGGCTTCGTACTCTTCTCATCGGGTACTACCGGTAAACCTAAATGCATCACCCACAGTGGAGCAGGCGTCATGCTAAAGGCAGGCGCCGAACAGCTCTATCAATTCGACATGAAGGCAGGCGAGATAGTTTTTTTCTTCACCACATGTGGTTGGATGATGTGGAACTGGTTATTTATGTGTCTGATTCGCGGCGTAACCATTGTCCTATTTGATGGTTCCCCAGTATTTCCAAGAGCCCATCGACTCTTTGACATAGCAGAGAAAGAGAAATTAAATTTTTTTGGTGTATCTGCAAAATTTATCGATGGTATTAAGAAAGTTGGATTAAAACCATCCGAAAGCCACGATCTATCTAATCTGCGAATGATTGGTTCGACTGGATCAGTTTTGGTTCCTGAAGGTTTCGATTACATTTATGAAAACGTGAAAGCCGATGTTCATCTTGCTTCAATGTCAGGTGGCACCGATATCTGCGGTTGCTTTGTAGCTTCTGTTCCAACCCTTGGTGTGCATCGGGGTGAATTACAAGGACCTTGTTTAGGTATGGCAACAAAAGTATTTAATACTAAGGGTGAAATCGCTAAAGAAGATGAGAAAGGTGAATTAGTTTGTACCGTTCCTTTTCCATCAAAACCAATTGGTTTCTGGGGCGATTTAAATCATCAGAAATATTTATCGGCATACTTTGAAGGCTTTCCAGGAGTTTGGACTCACGGAGATTTCGCATCAGTTAGCAAAACGGGTGGATTTACTTTATTTGGTAGAAGTGATGCCACATTAAATTCAAAAGGTGTTCGAATCGGAACTGCCGAGATTTACCGAGTAGTTGAAACTTTTCCGCAAATTCAAGAGTGCATGGCGGTCTCACAGGATTGGGACAATGACACCCGAGTGGTGCTATTTATCGTTTTAAAAGATGGCCAACAATTGGATGAAGTTGCCACCAAAGAGATTAAGAAAGCGCTCAGAGATCAAGCTAGCCCAAGACACGTTCCGGATAAAATTATTGTGGCGCCTGAGCTGCCGCGGACAAAATCGAATAAATTGGTCGAGTTGGCTGTCACAGATGTAATTAATGGCAGAGAAGTTAGAAATCTTGATGCTTTAGCAAACCCAAAAGCACTTGAATGGTTTAAAAGTCTTCCAGATTTATTAAAGTAAATTCATATCAGATGCTGCTTTAGTTAACTCCTCTTTAGCATCTGGATGAGCTGCATATCTAATTATGTTTGCTGCTTGTTGTTTGGTTGGATGGCCAATGACGAACCCATGCCCGCCACCTCGCGGCTTGTAGCGGCCAGCCGGCGCACGCCAAGCCAGCAGCCTACCGCCATGACCCGAGAAGCCGAGCGCAACACCGCCTGGCGGCGCAGTTTCGGCGGCGCAGACGCGTGGGCCTGGAAGGACTGGGACCGTGGTCGTCCCTTTCAGCAATGGCTGCAGGCCACGGAAGATTTGTACGGGCCTTTCTGGCGCTGGTGTGGGCAGTGTTTGAAACTGACGCCCATCAAGCCCCAGGCCACCCATGAGCAAACCGGCCCGGTACTCACTACCCCGGAGCTTCGGCGCGATTCACAGGGTGATCCATACCCCGCAGGGCATGGGGGGTAGACGATGACCACGCCGCTCCATCCTTTGACGCTGC
>JALRDT010000052.1 GCA_023262125.1 Candidatus Nanopelagicaceae bacterium
TGTAGATGAGGTTAATCGAACCGATCTTTGGAAGGGTAAGACAAATTTAGGTATCGATCGTGGTGGTTTATATGTATCGATCATCGGAGTAGATGGAGTTCGCTATTACGGTTCACATCTGCGTTCAATTCCGGCAAGCATTCAACCAGGAGTATCTGTAAAGGCAGGTCGCCTGTTAGGTGCAGTCGGTTCAACCGGAAGTGCTCGTGCAATTCCAAAGTCCATTACTTTTACATCGCCTTGATCAGTGATCATGATGTTTCCAGGCTTAATATCGCGATGCACAATTCCATTTGCATGCGAATAAGCGAGAGCTTGCAGAATACCTTCAGTTATTTGGATGGCAGTTTTTGGATCTACCGGTCCAGTAATTAATTCACGTAGTGTTTTTCCCTGCAATAACTCCATCACAATATATGGCGCAGGCGATTCACCGCTATCGTAAACTGCAACAATTCCAGGATGGCTTAAACCTGCTGCAGCAAGCGCTTCTTTTCTAAATCTAGTTACAAAGGTTTGTTCGCGATTTAGATCGCTACGCAAAACTTTTAGCGCAACTTCGCGATTTAAACGAGTATCTTTCGCGATAAATACGTCGGACATTCCGCCGGCGCCAATTAGCGCACCTACTTCATAGCGATCGCCAAATACTCTCACTTGGCTGCCCCAAAGAACTCAGTTGCAGTGTCGCCAGCACCTATCTCAGCGATAACTATTGTGACATTATCTGGCGCACCGCGTTCGTAAGTTAATGAAATCAATTTCGAAATCGCATCTTCTTCATTTATTTTTTCATGTAGTTCAGTGTTGCTAACTACATTTGTCAATCCATCGCTACAGAGCAAGAATTTATCGCCTGCTTTAACATCATATTGAATAAGTAGCGGAGTGATGTTGCCAAGACCCATCAAAACATTGGTAAGAACTGAACGTTGTGGATGCACAGCAGCTTCAGCTTCTGTGATTGACCCCGCATCAATCAATTCTTGGACAACAGAATGATCTTTAGTTAATTGGGTAAATTCTTTTCCGCGTAATCGATAAGCACGAGAATCGCCAGTATGTAAAACATATGCTTTATTTCTATACAGGGCAATTGCAGTCAAAGTTGTACCCATCCCAGATAGACGATCATTCGCTTCAGCAGTTAATTTAATTTCATCATCGACTTCTAAAATTGAATTTAGTAGAAAGTCTTCTAAGGATTCAGGATCCATCTCATCGTTATTTAATAGCGGGAGTATTTGTGCCAGAGTTGAAATTGCAACTTTAGATGCAACTTCTCCACCTGCATGGCCGCCCATTCCATCTGCAACTGCAATTAATACGCCATTTATTAGCGCAGAATCTTCATTTCCGCTTCGATGCAGACCGACTTCACTACGGCCAATCGCATTAAATCGAGCGCCAATACTCTGCATCACGCTTCCTAGCCTACGGGTAGAATTCGCAGGTGAGTAAATACGCCTATCTCGGTCCAGTTGGTACCTTCACTGAAGCTGCCCTGCGCACCATCACCGGCGGCTCTGATCAATTAACCCCATGTTCTAACGTAACTGCAGCGCTAGATATGGTCCGAAATGGCGTCGCTGATTATGCGCTAGTACCAATTGAAAATTCAGTTGAAGGCGTTGTCGCGCGCACTTTAGATGAATTAGCGACCGGCGAGCCTTTGATAATTGTCGGAGAAGTTTTATTGCCAGTTACTTTTGCATTAATGGTTAAAGATGAATCGGTGGAGATAAAGAAGATTGCTACACATCCACATGCGGAAGCGCAGTGTAGAAATTACATTGCAAAGCACTACCCAAATGCAGAGATTATTACTACCAATTCAACTGCAGCTGCAGCAGAAGCACTTGCAAATGGTCAATTTGATGCCGCAGTGGCCTCTGAAATTGCGGCAAAAACTTATGGTTTAACAGTTATAAATGAAAACATCGGTGATTCAGATTCTGCAGTGACTCGATTTGTTTTAGTATCAAAACCAGGTGCGCTTCCTGCG
>JALRDT010000074.1 GCA_023262125.1 Candidatus Nanopelagicaceae bacterium
CAACGCATCACCAATGGCAATGTCAGCAGGAACATCGTTGTTCATCTCTGTTGTTGGTAAATCTAATTCGATGCCGTTCTTGTCGGCACGGTAGATAAGTTTAGTGATTAACGGAAGCGCTGGCTGCGATAGCGCGACTCCATCGGTCGCCGAATTGCGGTTTTTCTCTGCCGCTTTGAGCTTCTCCCAGTTAGCGAGCACATCTGCGCTGCTCTTTACCGCTTCATCGCCAAATACATGCGGATGGCGCCTAATTAATTTATCGGCGATTCCCTCTGCCACCTCTTCTATTGAGAATGGATCAGTTGGATGCTCCTGCGCAATACGGGAGTGAAAATACACTTGAAGCAAAATATCGCCCAATTCCTCACGCATCGCTGCTCTGTCATCATCATCAACAGAGTCCGCAAATTCATATGACTCTTCTAATAAATACTTAATTAAAGATTGATGTGTCTGCTCAGCATCCCAAGGACAACCGCCAGGTGATCGTAGGCGATCCATCACTTCGAGTAATCGAAGTAGTTGGGAAGTCATAATTAAATCAATTATGCGGTAATCGACTTAACTGCAGTTCCCGCAGCATCAAAAGCAGCCAAGTCTGCAATTGTTGGATCCCAAGTTCCATACTGAGGATTGATTCTAACTACCTCAGTTTTTGTAAATTCAAGAACTAATTGTTGGATAGCTGTCTGGGCATCTGCTTCGGCAATACCAGCTGCAACTGCTCGCTCGACTAATTTATCTGAAATCAGAAGTGCCTCAATATACAAATCAAAATCTGAAGGTGCCATCTGCGCTGAAACAAGTGCTTGATCTAATTGATCTGCGCCACCGATTGAATTGAAAATTTCAGCTTTTCTTGAATCTTTCATGGCTTGTGTAATCTCAATACCATTCTTATTTGCTAATTTTTTGAAAATTTCGGCGATTACTAAGAATCTAACTTGTGTGCGGTTTAATTCTTCGCCAACAACTAATTGAATTTGAGAGGTATCAAACTCACGGCGAGCATCGTTAATCTCTGCGATTCGTGATTGAACAGTGTTCACTGAAATCTTAGTTTCGCCAATTTGTGCTGCAGTTCCCGCATCACAAGCTGTAAGAAACGCTAGACCGCTCACCACTAAAAAGGCACTGATTAACTTCTTCATTACATTTTCCTCAAATAAGTCTCGTTATTTACCAGTTAGCTCTTGGAGCACCGAGGTGGCCCAAGCAATGACGGAAGTATCTCGTAATTTAGGTTTATCTCCCAATGGCGACCATTCTTGGGCAGGCAAAGCGACTAAAGCCACATTTGTGCCGCTTTTATACATACTTCCAGGGTAGAGCCGCTGCATTTTCAATAGTTTAGATTCTGGCAATTTAATGGGTGAAATTTTCAGATTTTTTCCTTGTTGAATCATCTCCTTGATTCCCAACTTTCTTGCAGATGCTCGAAGTATTGCAACTTGAATTAACGCAATTACTACTTCAGGCATTGGACCAAAGCGATCAATTAACTCTTCCTCAATCGGTTTAATTTCGAGTGGATTTTTTACGTCAGCTAATCTGCGATAAATATCAAGCCTTAGTCTTTCAGAATCGACATAAGTTTCAGGTAAATGAGCATCGACTGGAATTTCCAATTTGCATTCATGTGAAATTTCATCCGTCTCAATTAAGCCAGTTTTGTAATCATTAACCGCTTCTCCCACCATACGCATATATAAATCAAAACCAACATCAGCAATATGACCTGATTGTTCTCCACCAAGAAGATTGCCCGCTCCGCGAATTTCTAAGTCCTTTAATGCAACTTGAATGCCGGCACCTAAATCAGTATTTGTCGCGATTGTATTAAGACGATCAATTGCTACTTCCGTTAAAGGTTTATCACTTGGAAAAAGAAAATATGCATAAGCGCGATCTCTTCCTCTACCTACACGTCCTCTAATCTGATGTAGTTGAGATAAACCAAACTTATCTGCACCTTCTACTATTAATGTATTTGCATTCGGAATATCTAAACCACTTTCTACAATTGTGGTACATACCAAAACATCAAAATCACGATTCCAAAACCCAAGAATTACATCTTCCAACATTGATTCGCTCATTTGACCATGCGCAACCCGAATTCTTGCTTCAGGTACTAGTTCCGCTAATTTCACAGCCACACGATCAATTGATTCAACTCGATTGTGAATATAGAAAACTTGGCCATCACGAAGTAACTCACGATGAA
Source organism: Candidatus Nanopelagicaceae bacterium (assembly GCA_023262125.1). The sequence continues at coordinate 2,231 of JALRDT010000074.1, forward strand.
TTGCCGCGCTTATTTGTTTCTCATCCTGAGGGCCAACATAAGTGAGAATCGGATGGCGCTCTTCAGGTGGCGTGGTGATCGTAGACATTTCCCTGATTCCCGTAATTGCCATTTCTAACGTGCGAGGTATAGGTGTTGCCGACATTGCCAAAACGTCTACGCTGGTACGAAGCTTTTTTAATTGCTCTTTCTGCTCAACACCAAATCTCTGCTCCTCATCAACAACCACTAATCCAAGGTCTCTAAATTGAACATCTTTCGAAAGCAAACGATGTGTACCAACTATTACATCAATTGAACCTTTACTTAATTCTGAGAGAATTTCATTTGATTCTTTTGCGCTGTTGAATCTAGATAGACCAGCTACTTTGATTGGAAAGCCTGAATAACGCTCGGTAAAGGTTTTTAAATGTTGTTGAACTAATAAAGTGGTTGGAACCAAAATAGCAACTTGTTTTCCATCTTGAACTGCTTTAAATGCAGCCCGAACTGCTATTTCAGTTTTTCCATAACCCACATCTCCGCAGATTAATCTGTCCATTGGATAAGGTCTTTCCATATCACGCTTTACATCTTCAATTGTTGAAAGTTGATCAGCTGTCTCTACGTATGCAAAATTATCTTCCAGTTCTCTTTGCCAAGGCGTGTCTGGTGAAAATGCAAATCCAGGTGCGCTAGTACGAGCGGCATAAAGACGAATTAATTCCCCTGCAATCTCTTTAACTGCTTTTCTGGCGCGACTCTTAGCTTTACTCCATTCACCACTTCCGATTCGATGAATAGTTGGTGTTTCTCCGCCGATGTATTTACTAATTTGATCAAGTGCATCGGTTGGCACAAATATGCGATCACCGGGTTGACCTCGTTTGGCCGGTGCATATTCAATAACTAAATATTCTCTTACAACCCCGCCAACAGAACGTTGAACCATTTCAATGTAACGACCAATTCCATGCTGCTCGTGAACAACGTAATCACCGGTCCGAAGTTGTAATGGATCAATACTCTTCTTTCGTTTCGAAGGGAGCTTTTCACCGCCTAAACTTTGTGATCCTGTTAAATCTCGTTCTGTTACAAAGAGAAAATTTGGAGCAGAAAAGCCATTGCGGAAAGTTGAAGCGGTGAGAGTTATATGACCACTGGTAGGTGCCGCTGTAAATGGATACTGAATCTGTACGGATAAATCTACATCGCGAAAAATACTTGCATATCTATCAATCATGCCTTTACTAGAAGCAGAAAAGATAACTTTCTTATTCTCATTTATGGCACTTTCAATTATTGAAATTAATCGCTCACTATTTCCCCTAAGTGGCTCAATTGAATTTAAATCCAAAAATAGATCATCATCCGAACCAAATTGTCTAAAGTCTTTATAGTTTGGTAATTGGGCAATCAATTCATCCCACTCGATGTATGTATTCTCAACTTCGATTGGAACTGGAGCATTTCCTCCAATAGCTGCATTTGACCAAGCAGCTTCTTTGAACTCTTGATTGGTCGCAAGTAAATCCGAAAGCCTGCTTACAACTCTTTCGCTCTCAATAAAAATACTTTCAAAATTCTTTGGCATAGAAGCTGTGATTAATTCCAGCTTATCTACCAGCATTGGAATAAGTGATTCCATTCCCTCAGGCAACATTCCATTGCTTATCTTGTTCAGTAATTCATTCTCATACTTTGTAGCTAAATTCCTTGCTTTTGTTCTGATTTCATCTGTAATCAAAAGTTCTCTGCAAGGCAAAACTTTTACGCTGGAACTTATACTTTCAAATGTTCTTTGATCTGCGACCGCAAAATAACTTAAATCTTCGATTTCATCGCCAAAAAAATCTATTCGAATTGGATGATTTTGATCAGGTGGGAAAATGTCTAAAATGCCACCGCGAACTGCAAATTCACCGCGACGTTCTACAAGATCCGTTCGGGAATAAGAGAAAGAAACTAATTCTCTTTGTAATTCAGTTAAATCAAATTCTGCTCCGCGATCAATCAATATCGGCTTGGTGTTGATAATTTGGGAATTAAATCTATGTATGACTGCTCTTATTGGGGCAATTACCACCCAATTGCGACTCTTATCTTGTAACGATTGCAGTGTAGATATTCGCTTTGCCACCGTATCGCTACTAGGACTAAGGCGTTCATGTGGCAAGGTTTCCCACGCTGGAAATTCAAGAGTGTCAGAGTGAAATTCACGAATTTCTTTTGCTAAATCTTCTGCAGCTTTAGATGAAGCCGTGATTACCAATAGCGGCTTTCTAAGAGCACGTAGTGAAATTAAATATGCATAGCTAGATGGTGGCGCAATCAAATCATGATGGCCATTTAACGCATCTTCGAATTCTTGGTTAGAAAGTGGGAGCAAGCCACGCATAGTTGCTCTCTCCTTTCTTCATCATTCACACTAAGTGCGATTTACCATTTCAAATAATGGGATAAATGCCCATTAGCCCCATTCCTAAAAAGGGAGGGGCTAAATTGCGTTTCATATCCTATTGAGTACCTGAGATGATTTGCCAATGAGCGCGGAGAGCCAATTAAGGCAATTACAGATGCAAGATGATGCATCTCTTCGCAGCGATGTCCGTTCACTTGGTGAACTACTTGGTCAATCCTTAGTTCGCCAGGAAGGGCGAGAGTTACTTGATTTAGTTGAAAAAGTTCGAGCTGCAGTGCGTACAGGGCAAGGTGAAGCCGAACTTAAAGATGTCGATGTCGAAAAAGCGGTCCAATTAGTACGCGCATTTAGCACTTACTTTCATTTAGCAAATGTGGCTGAACAACTTCACCGCTCAAGAGTTTTAGAAAATGAACGAACTGAAAGTGGATCTTGGATTGCGCAAGCTGTAGACAAAATCGAAGCCGCCCGAAAATCAGGTCTAGAAATTAAATTAGACGATTTAAATAACTGGCTATCAGATTTCTCAGTACGTCCCGTATTCACTGCGCATCCAACTGAAGCTTCACGTAGATCTGTACTTAGCAAGTTGGCTCAAATTTCAGATCTTCTGGAAATGCCTGCAAGCCGAGTTCGAGATGCTCGTCTCTCTGAAGCTATCGACTTACTCTGGCAGACAGATGAATTGAGAGTAGAACGACCATTGGTAATCGATGAAGCAGTTAATGCTCTTTATTATCTTGATGATCTATTTCGTTTAACCGTACCGGAAGTATTAGACGAATTTGCAATAGAGGTCGCAAGACTTGGCGTAACAATTTCGCCAACTGCTAAACCACTCACCTTTGGTACTTGGATTGGCGGAGATCGCGACGGAAATCCAAACGTCACTCCAGATGTAACTCGCGAAACCATTGTGGTTCAAGTTGGTCATGCAATACGTGTTATTTCAGAAGCTATGTCAAAACTCCGTCAATCACTCTCTGTATCGACTCGGATCATCAAAGTTTCAGAAGAGTTAAAAGCATCAGTCGAACGAGATTTGGCAAACATCCCAGAGTTTGAAGCTCGATATCGCAGATTAAATGCTCGTGAACCATATCGATTAAAAACTACCGCGATAGTTCACCGCCTTGAGCTAACACGTAAAAGACATGCTGCTGGAACGCCACACGTACCTGGACGAGATTATCAAAATACCGAAGAGCTCTTAGATGATCTCAATATTATGCGTGACTCACTGCTTGCAAACCACGGAGAGTTAATTGCGACCGGACAGCTCGAGAGAATTATTCGTACAGTTTCTGCTTTTGGATTAATTCATGCAACCATGGATGTGCGTGAGCACTCGCAAATCCATCATGCTGCGCTAGCTAACTTTGGAATTGCGCCAAATTATGCCGAGCAGAGTCCGGATAGCCTTTTTGATACTTTAATTGCTGAACTCGAAAAGAGTGAATTACGTAATCCTAAAGATTTAGATTCGCAAAGTGCAAAAACATTAGATACTTTTCGAGCAATCAATGAATTAATTGCACAATTTGGTCCTGAAGTTATCGAAACTTATATCATTTCAATGACCAAACAACCTGCTGATGTATTAGCTGCAGTGGTTCTTGCAAAAGAAGCTGGGTTAATTGATATCAATTCGGGAGTGGCAAAAATAGGCTTTGCGCCATTGCTAGAAACTGTTGCTGAGCTTCGTTCTGCCGATACTATTTTAGAAAAACTTTTATCTAATCCGGTTTATCGCAAGTTGGTCACTTTAAGAGGTGACGAACAAGAGGTCATGCTTGGATACTCTGATTCAAATAAAGATGCTGGCATTGCTACAAGCCAATGGGAAATTCACCAAGCGCAACGACGCCTTCGCGATGTAGCTATGAAATATGGAGTTAAGTTGAGACTTTTCCATGGCCGTGGTGGTTCTGTGGGCCGTGGTGGTGGACCGACTTATGACGCTTTGATTGCGCTACCTTGGGGATCTTTAGATGGACAAATAAAGATGACCGAACAAGGTGAAGTTATCTCAGATAAATATTCAATTCCTGCCCTTGCACGTGAGAATGTTGAACTAACTTTGGCAGCTGCGCTTGAAGCAACTGTATTAAATCGTGGCCCAAGACAGGCAAGTGAAAATTTAAAACAATGGAATGAATGCATGGAGTTATTGTCTGAAAATTCATTCCAGCGCTATCGCAATTTAGTTAGCCATCAAGATTTGCCGGCATATTTTTATGCATCAACTCCTACAGAGCAATTAGGAGATATGTTCTTAGGCTCAAGACCATCAAGACGTCAAGGTGCCAATGATGGGATTGAAAATTTACGCGCAATTCCATGGGTATTTGGTTGGACACAAAGTCGCCAGATTGTGCCTGGTTGGTACGGCGTCGGATCAGGATTAAAAGCTGCCCGCGAAGCAGGCAAATCAGAAGTGTTAAAGCAGATGTTAAATGAATGGCATTTCTTTAAAACATTTATCTCTAATGTGGAAATGACTATGGCTAAAACTGATTTAAAGATGGCTGCTAATTATGTACAGGCTTTAGTGCCTTCTAATTTGCATCATTTCTTTGATGACATTAAATCTGAATTTGAATTGACCAGTAAAGAAATCAATTGGCTCCGCAGCAATGATAATTTGCTAGGTGATCAGCCTCTTTTAGCTAGGACACTTCAAATTCGTGACCAATACCTAGCGCCTCTTCACATCATGCAAGTTAATTTGTTAGAACGTGTACGCCAATCTGGTGAAAATGCAGATCCACTTCTACGCAGAGCGCTGCTTTTGACAATTAATGGCGTGGCGCTTGGCTTGAGAAATACTGGTTGATTTAAGTTTTTTATTGATTGTATTGGCCTTGAGCTGCTTGCAGCCCATTTTTAATTAAATATTCAATTGCATCCGCACCGCGCGAGACAAATGACGGAATCTCAGGCTTTTCTACACTTGAAAAATTTTTTAAAACAAAATCGGCTGGATCTTGTTGACCTATTGGTCGCCCAATACCCATTCGAATGCGGAAATAGTTAGCGCCTATTACTCCAGTGGTGCTCTTTAAACCGTTATGGCCATTATCGCCGCCACCTTGTTTAATGCGAATTGCGTCAAATGGAATATCTAATTCATCATGAATGACAATCAGATTTTCGATTCCAATTTTGTAGAAATTACAGAGAGCTTTTATTGGCCCACCAGATTCATTCATGTAGCCATGAGATTTGGCGAGTACTACTCCTGGTGCATCGATGCCCACGCCGATTTTGTATGCAGCTACATCGGCGCGAGCTTTATGAGAGCTCCACGTTAAAGAATTAACACGCGCCATCTCATCGACAACCATGTGGCCGATGTTATGACGCGTGTTCTTGTATTCAGCCCCAGGGTTTCCTAATCCAACGACTAGCCAAACCATGGAGTTAACTTAATACCTGTATACGCAGCTTATGCTGAAGGAGTTGCTTCAGCTGCTGGAGCTGCTGCGCCTTCTGCTGGAGCTGCTGCTGCAACTGGCTCATCAACATGTGTTGAGCGCTCGCCAAGGTGAACCACTGTCATCTTTGGATCGCTCACTAGTTTTGCTCCGGCTGGAAGTTCAACATCTGCAGCAGTCTTTGATTCGCCTGCCTTTAGACCTTCGATATCAACCTTTAACTCTGCTGGAATATTTGTAGTTTCTACTTCAATTTCAACAGTGTTATGTACGTGCTCAAGAATTCCATCTGGATCATGCTTGCCGTATGTGTGAACTGGAACTGCAACAGTTACCTTCTCGCCACGACGAACAACTAATAGATCAACGTGTTCCAAAGTCTGCTTTAGTGGATCACGAACTACTGCTTTTGGAAGTGTAAGTTCGGTTTTACCATCGACAACAATGTCCAGTAGAACGTTTGATGTCTTTAGCGCGTTTGTAAGTTCACGCACTGGAAGTGCAACGTGCTTTGGCTTCTCTCCGTGTCCGTAGATGACCGCTGGTACTAGACCATCACGTCTTGAACGACGTGAAGCACCCTTACCGAATTCGGTACGAACCACGCCATTGATTGTTACTTCTGCCATTTTTATTACCTCGCCTTGTTGTTGCGGCGCAGAGTAATTAACGAATTTGAACTTCGTCGATTACGGTTTTTACACCCTCGCCGGAATGGTCAAAGGCTATAGGAATTAAGAGTG
>JALRDT010000082.1 GCA_023262125.1 Candidatus Nanopelagicaceae bacterium
TGTCGAACCCCACCGGATCGACTTCGAGCAGATCGAGCGCGGCCACCGCGAGACGCGCCTGGGCGCCGTGCGCGATCTGAGTTGACCTCTACAACAGATGGGTTTGCACCTGGAACATAACGACCGATCTCTTCGATTGATAGACCGTTGCGCGCCTTCTTAGAGTCGATAACGACGATACGATAAAAAGGTGTGCGGATTTTTCCAAGACGCATTAAGCGAATCTTTGTTGACAAAACATTGCTCCTATTAGGTAAAAAATTTTGGACCAGATGGTTTTCGCTTTGGAGTTTGCGAGAACCTTCTAGCTATTTACTTCCGACGCGGGTAGAGGGGCCGCGCTCAGGGTCGTAATTCTGCCAGCGAGCGTGGAATCGACCAAATCGGAGGTTAGCTACGCTCTTCAGCCGCTCTTTTAGCTGGATTTCCGCTCTTTGATTTCTTCTTATGAACAATTGGTGCTTTAGGGGCCGGCATATTTGGCATTGCTGGCATTCCTGGAATCGAGCCGCCGGAACGAGCCATCTTCATCGCTTTTTGAGCCTGAGCAAATCGATCAACAAGATTATTTACTTCAGAGACCTGACGACCACTTCCCTTTGCAATGCGAGCTCGACGTGAGCCATTTAGAATCTTTGGATCTCTGCGCTCTGCGGGAGTCATTGATTGAACAATTGCAGTTGATTTTGTTATTTCAGAATCATCAATTGCTTCAAGTTGTTTCTGCATTTGTTTGTTGGAAGCACCTGGAATCATCGAAAGTATTTTCGACATATTGCCCATCTTTGCAATGCCTTGCAATTGCTCTAGGAAATCTTCAAGAGTGAAATCTTGACCTCTAACAAACTTCTCTTCTAACTTTTTAGAAGTTTCGGTATCTAGTGCTTTTTTAGCTTGCTCTGCAAGAGTGGCAATGTCGCCCATTCCCAAAATCCGAGAAGCCATTCTCTCTGGGTAGAAGACATCGAAATCACTTAACTTCTCTCCAGTGGAAGCAAAAAGAATTGGTTTACCTGTTTGCTTTGCTATTGAAAGTGCTGCACCACCTCTAGCATCGCCATCTAATTTGGTAAGAACTACACCATCAAATCCAACACCTTTTCCAAAAGCATTGGCAGTGCTTACCGCATCTTGTCCAATCATGGCGTCGACAACGAATAAGATCTCATCGGGATTGATTGCGTCTCGGATTGAAATTGCTTCGTTCATCAACTCATGATCTACACCAAGACGTCCTGCAGTATCAACAATCACCATATTGTGTAATTTTTGCTTCGCAAAATCCAAACCGTCTCTTGCAACTTTTACTGGATTACCTATTCCGTTTCCAGGTTCTGGAGCAAAAACAGGTACCCCAACTTGCTCGCCTACTACCTGTAACTGAGTTACGGCGTTTGGACGTTGCAAATCTGAAGCAACTAAAAGTGGAGTATTTCCTTGCTCCTTAAGATGCTTGGCCAGTTTTCCAGCTAGCGTTGTTTTTCCTGAACCTTGTAATCCTGCCAATAAGATTACAGTTGGTGGATTCTTCGCAAATCTAATTCGTCTAGCCGACCCACCTAAAATATTTACTAATTCTGCATGGACTAAATCAAATACTGCTTGCGCTTGATTGGTGCCAGCTTGAATCTCTTTTAAGAGATCTAAAGATTTGGTTTGAGTATTTTCAACAAATTGATTTACAACATCCAGCGCAACGTCAGCATCGATTAACGCATCGCGAATTTCTGTAAATGTATCTGTGATATCCGATGATGATAATTTTCCGCGACTGCGCAGTTTAGAAAAAGCGCCGCTGAATCTTGAGGTGAGGCCTTCAAACATGATTGGTAAATCTTAATCGATTGCAATACGGATACTTGCCACTACCTCTTCGGCTTTGGTTTTTGAGAGTTTTTCACCTGATATTTCCGTTACATAAAGGGTATCAATTGCTTCCGCGCCTAGAGTTGATGCAATTACGGAACGGATATCCACTTCCAACTGTCTAACTGCTGCACCGATGCGATACAGCAATGCGGGACGATCATGACTTCTAATTTCAATAATTGTGGCACTAGAAGCCAAATCTTCAATAATTTCCACTTCAGGTGGTGGCACTGGCACGCCAGGCAATGGTGCATATGATTTAACTTTTGCATCGATTTTTTGTGCCAACTTCTCATTATCACTGAGCGCTTCCTGTAGCGCTTGTGTTATTTTGACATCAGTTGGAAGAGTGGCAAAAGGATCTAAATTAACTATCCAAGTCATAACTGCAGACTTACCGTGGGTTCTAGTTTTAGCTGCTCTAATATCTAGTTTCAGTAAATTCAAAGTTCCAGCAACTATCGAGAACAAACCAGTGCTATCGGGCGCAATAATTTCGATAGCAAAACTTCCTGAACTTTCAGATATTGATACCTTCAATTCGCTGTTCTCAGCCTCTTGTTTTTGAAGCTCGTTTAATTCCATTTCAGGAGCAACTAATGTCCCTTTCATCGCACTCTTTACGCGATTTACTAAATCTCTAACCAAACGAGCTTTCCAATCGCTCCAAGCGGCTTTGCCGGTGGCTTCTCCATCAGCAATCGAAAGGGCATGAAGAAGTTCAAGGTGTTGTAAATCGGGTACAACATCCAGGATTGATTGAATGGTCGCCGGATCATCTAAATCTCTTCGGGTTGCTGTGCTAGACAAGAGCAAGTGATGTCGAACTAAAAATTGCAAAGTTCGAATATCGGCATCTGAAAATCCAATTCTCTTAGCAATAGGTTCAATTAGACGTTCTCCTCTTTCGGAGTGATCTTCTTCTGAGCCTTTGCCAATATCATGAAATAGAGAACCTATTAAAAGTAAATCTGGTCGGTGAACTGTTCTAGTTAATTTTGCGGCCACAATTGCCGTTTCCACCATATGTCTATCTACAGTATGTCGATGTAATGCATTTCGTTGCGGTAGAGAACGAACTGTGCTCCACTCAGGAAGCCACTCTTCAATAATTCCCGCTTGATCCAACGCTTCCCAAACGCGTTCCATGGCACTTCCACCACCGATAAAAGCAACCAAATCTTCTCGGGCTTCACGCGGCCAAGGATTTTGTAATCCTATTCCTTTAATTAATTCACAAGAATCTAATGAAATTGGTAATCCTAATTGAGAAGCTTTCGCTGCGGCTCGCATTCCAACAGTTGGATCAATAGCTTCAATAATTATTTCGTGATTCTCTACCCCAATATTCTTTCCAACATTGGTAGCTTTTGGTTTTCTAAAAGAAAACTTACTACGACGATTGTCGTATCTATGCCAAGCAACATTTAATTGATAGTCAATTGATCTCGCTATAGTGGCAACTTGCCCCATTAGCACATCTGCATCTGCTAAGCCTAAATCTGATGCTACTTTATCTTGCTCTTGGAAAAGAAGAAGATCTTTATCTCTACCACTTACCTTGTGCAGACTATCTCTAACGTTAAGTAATTTCTCTTCAAATTCATCTAATTGATCGATATTAATTGAAATGACTTCACTGCGCTGAACTGCTCTAAGAGCATTAATATCTCTAATCCCGCCACGAGCTTCTTTGATGTCAGGTTCCAGCAAATAGGCTAGATCACCAAATCGTTGATGTCTTTCATTTAATGACATCCGTAACTCTTCTAACCGATCTTTCTTCCAAGCAGTTTCTGCTTCCTGCCTAATTAATTCAAATTGAACTCTATCTCCACATATAAATCTTGCATCAAGTAGTCCAAGAGCAACTTTTAAATCTTGCCACGCTTCCTTGGTTTCCTTTACCGTACGAACTGAGTAATCAATACTTTTTGGAAGTGAAGATGGACCTTGTTTATCCCAAATCGGATAAAGCATTGAGTTAACGAACTCTGACAAATTATCTAGAGATCCGTCATGGAGTATAAGTAAATCTAAATCTGAACCCGGAGATAACTCGCCGCGGCCGTAACCACCGACCGCGACGAGTGTTATCCCGTTTGGTTTGCCTGCTTCTAGATAAAGATGGGAAAGGTAAGAATCACTCTCGTTTGATCTCGCCTTGCGCTCTGGCAAACCCATTTCTCTAGACTATCTAATAAATTAATTAGATAGCTTCGGTTCCGCGTTCTCCCGTGCGAACGCGAACAATCTGCTCTATCGATGTGACCCAAACTTTTCCATCACCAATTGAACCGGTATTCGCAGCCTTAACAATTGCCCCAACAACTGATTCAACATCAGAATCATCTACGATAACTTCAAGTCGAACCTTTGGCACTAGATCAACGGTGTATTCCGCTCCTCTATATACCTCTGTGTGTCCACGTTGTCTTCCGAAGCCTGAAGCTTCAGAGACTGTCATTCCATTTACGCCAAGTGCTTGGAGAGAAGTTTTTACATCGTCCAACTTAAATGGTTTTAGGATTGCGGTAATTAGCTTCATACTGTTGTACCTCCACGGCTTGAATTGAATAGTTCGTAAGATGTTTCACGGTGTTCTGCCAAGTCAATACCTGTTATTTCTGCTTCTTGTGAAACACGGAATCCGATTGTCTTCTGAATAATGAAACCGATTATCAAAGTAGCTACAAATGAATATGCAAGTACTAATAGCGATCCTAAAGCTTGAGTCTTAAGTAGATCTAAACCACCGCCATAAAGCGCTCCATCGCCACCGATGCTGTTAACCTGTTTAGTGGCAAAAATACCGACAGAGATTGAACCCCAAAGTCCACCAACTAAGTGAACTCCAACGACATCTAGAGAATCATCAAAACCAAATTTGTACTTTAGACCAACTGCTAATGCACATAAAATTCCAGCAATTAATCCAAGTACTACTGCGGCCCATGGCGCAACAAACGCACAAGCAGGTGTAATTGCAACTAAACCTGCAACTGCACCAGATGCAGCACCAAGTGATGTTGCATGTCCATCGCGAATTTTTTCAACTAATAGCCAGCCAATTAGAGCTGCTCCGGCGGCAACTTGGGTGTTGATTAATGCAAGTCCAGCAAGGCCATTTGCGCCAAGAGCGCTACCTGCATTAAATCCAAACCAGCCGAACCAGAGTAAACCTGATCCAAGAAGTACTAATGGAAGAGAGTGTGGACGCATTGGATCGCGTCTCCATCCATGTCGCTTACCTAAAATAAACGCAAGAGCTAAACCTGCTGCGCCAGCATTGATATGCACTGCGGTGCCGCCGGCGAAATCTAGAACACCTTTGCCGGCTAGATAACCAACACCAATTAACTCTTCCCCGACCTTATCGCCGAAATCGAATACCCAGTGAGCTACCGGGAAATAAACAATACTTACCCAAGCTGCAACGAAAACTGCCCAAGCGGTAAATTTTGTGCGATCTGCAATTGCGCCTGAAATTAATGCAGGAGTGATAATCGCAAACATCAATTGGAAAGAACTAAAAACAAGGGTCGGAATTGGATAAGAGCCACCATTGTTTGCAAACGAATCTACTGCGCCACCCAAACCTGATAGTCCCCAGCCACCAATCCACGGTGAATTTGCGCTAGAGCCAAATGCCCAGTTGTAGCCATAGATAACCCACAAAACACTAACAATTCCAATTGTTATGAATGACATCATCATCATGTTCAATACGCTCTTAGTGCGAACCATGCCGCCATAGAAGAACGCAAGTCCTGGTGTCATTAATAAAACCAGCGCACTACTTGCTAGAACCCAAGCAGTGTCTCCAGAATTTAAAACTACATCCATGAATAATCCTTAATAGAAGTCAATTTAGAAAAAATTGAAAACGGAATAACTCAACGCTGAGATGGATGAAGTGTTAGACATTTACGTTACAAAGAGCCACTTTATGTGTTGCCGAAAGAATAAGAATAGGTAAAGGCTATTTGTTCAGTATGTTACAAGAGTGTTAACCAAGTAGCCCTGAGAGGTAACTTTGAGCATCAAATGGGGCGAAATCATCGACACCCTCGCCCGTGCCCACCCATTTGATTGGAATATCGAATTTATGCTCGATTGCTAGTGCGATACCGCCACGTGCAGAGCCATCTAGCTTGGTGAGGATAATTCCCGTTACTTCGACTGCTTCGGTAAATACTTGTGCTTGGGCTAGACCGTTTTGACCAGTAGTTGCATCGATAACTAATAAAACTTCAGAAACTGGTGCGCTTTTTTCGATCACTCGACGCACCTTTCCAAGTTCGGCCATTAAATCTGCTTTATTATGTAATCGCCCCGCTGTATCTACTATTAAATTATCCGCACCTGTCTCAATAAACTTCTTTGATGCATCAAATGCAACAGCAGATGGATCGCTATTTGCAGGACCGCTGATTACCTCAACGCCAATTCTTTGCCCCCAAGTATTTAATTGTTCAACTGCAGCGGCACGAAAAGTATCTGCTGCTGCTAAAACTGTCTTGCCTGGAAGCTTATTTGCTAACTTAGCAACCGAAGTCGTCTTGCCAGTTCCGTTTACTCCAACAACGAGAATGATTCCAGAGTTGGTTTCTCTAGATTTTTTCGAAAGAGTTTCTTCTAATTTTGATTTTATGGCCTGAAATGGTTTCTCTTTTGAACGTTTCCCTGCGGCAACAAGTTCGTTGGTTAGTTCTCTGCCTAGATCAGATTGAATTAAGTCAGTAGTCAATTCATCCCAATCTGATTCCTTTATTTCAATCTCTTTGATTGGTGCAGCATTTTCTGATTTGTTTGTGAATTTATCTACGAACTTTTTAAAAAGACTCATACTGTTTCTGATTCGCGTAAACGCTGCGAAATAACTTCGGTGACTCCATCACCACGCATAGTCACACCATAAAGCGCATCTGCAACTTCCATCGTGCGCTTTTGGTGAGTGATGATAATAAGTTGAGAACTTGTGCGAAGGTCTTCAAGAACGCCAAGAAGACGTTGTAAATTAACATCATCTAGCGCAGCTTCAACTTCGTCAAGAATGTAGAACGGACTTGGGCGCGACTTGAAAATTGCAACTAACATAGCAACAACGGTGAGTGATTTTTCACCACCCGAAAGCAGTGAAAGGCGCTTAATTCGTTTTCCAGGTGGACGAGCTTCGATATCAACACCGGTCGTTAATGGGTCTTCTGGGTTGGTAAGAATTAAACGTCCTTCTCCACCAGGGAAAAGTCGCGCGAAGATATCTTTAAAATGCTTCGCTGTTTCATCAAATGCCTCCATAAAAATTGATTGAACTCGATCATCTACCTCTTTAACAATGTCTAATAAATCTTTTTTAGTGCGCTTTAAATCTTCAAGTTGTTCAGACAAAAACTTCAAGCGCTCTTCTACCGAGTTGTACTCTTCTAACGCAAGCGGATTGATTTTGCCAAGTAAATTCAATTGCTTTTCAGTTTGCGCAAGACGTTTCTCTTGTTGGTCGCGGCGATATGGAACATGCTCACCTTCGATAATTTGTCCATCTTCTGTTTCAAAGAAAGTAGGCACATCTTTATGTGGACCATATTCGTTCTGAAGGGTTTCGACATCTACACCAAAATCTTCAAGAGCTTTCTGTGCAAGCGCTTCGATTCGCAGTCGCTGCTCACTTCTAGCTAATTCATCGCGATGGACACTTGAAGTTAACTGTTCGAGTTCTTGAGTTAATTCGCGATTGCGAGTACGAACTGCAAGAGTTTCGCCTTCTCGATTTTGCTTAGATTCTTCTAGGCGCGAACGCTCTGCTCCTGCTTTGGCAATTGAACGTTCAATATGCACCAAAGTTTCGTACGCTGCTTCTCCGATTGCTTGTGAGATCACTGCACCTTGTGCGCGAGTTGCTCTGCGTGCGATGGCATTTTCATTTGCAACGCGTTCAGATCGAGCAGCCACTTCAAGAGCTTGAGCTCGTTCTGCAATTGAATTTACACGTTCTTCAGCTGTTCTTACTGCTAAGCGAGCTTCAACTTCGATACTACGAGCTAAGGTTAATTTCTCTCGAAGCGCCTCTGCCTGAGAGTGATCTGGTTCTGAGATTTCACCATGTTGACCCAATTGACTCTTTGCAATCTCAAGTTCGCGCTCATCTGAACTTCGTTCATTATCTGCTTCATTAATTGCAATATTTAAACGTTCAACTTCTGCATTTGCAGATTTAATATTTTGACCAGCGACTGCTAATTGTTCCGTTAAGGCTGAAATTCGTGCATCTGAATCATTTAATCTAGATAAAGCCTGATCAAATTCGCTTTGGCGATTATTTAAAGCATGTTGCGCATTCTGGATTTCAAAATTCAAGCGTTCGCATTCATGATTTGCTGTCGTAAGCTCTTCTGTAAGTTGGCTAATTAAAGCTTGGATTTCAATTAGCGAACTAGAATTCTTTGATCCTCCTCGGACACGAGTTGATGTGAAAGTATCTCCATCTCTGGTCACTACCTTCAAATTTGGATTTGAATTTAAAATTTCAGCTGCATTGATGGCATCTGATGCAACTGCGGTATTACCAAGCAAGGCGGTAAGCAGACTTGAAATTTCACTTCCATGCACGTGATTTAGAATCGGAGTCAAACCGCTTGGAACTTGAGAGCCGAAAATATCTGCATTGTTTGAAACTAGTATCTCAGCTTGACCAAGATTTTCATTTCTTAATGCACTAATTGCAGTTACTGCCGCATTCATATCTTGAACTACAACTGAATCTGCCAAGCTACCAAGTGCCGCTGCTACTGCTGCTTCGAAGCCTTGGTCAACCGTAATCAAAGAAGCTAAAGATCCAAGAATCTTGACACCTCTTGAATCATGAAGCAATGCGCTTGCGCCATCACGATTTGCTGTTGTCAATCGAATTGCCTCTAATTTGGATTCAATTGAATTACGTCTGCGATCGGCATTTCTCTCAGAATCAGTCAGCTTTGCAACTAATTCTTTAGCCTCTGCCAGCGCATTCTTTGCTGATTCGAAAGCGGTATCTAAACCAATTTCTCCACTACCGGCACTAGCAATCTCTAGTTCATGTTGTGCATATTCGGATTGCGCATTGGTAGCGCGAGTTTGTGCATCATCACGTGCTTTTGTAAGGCGAGTAATTTCTTGCGACATCGCATCGAGGCGAGCTTGAAGCGATTTAATGTGGCCTTCTTGGCGAGCAGTTCCTTCACGCTGATCAGCAATCGCACGTAACGCTGCCGCTATTCGGTCTTCTTCGGCTTTTACATCCGCTTCTAGAGTGCGCATTGATTGAATGGCTTGATTTAATTCATCTTGTTTTGAATTCAATCCAGAACGTAATTCGTTTTCTTCTTCGCGCAGAATTAAAGCTTCCGATTCCAAAGCTTCGGGATCACGTCCTGCAGTTATTTCTAGTTCTTGGGTTAAGAAGCGAGTGCGCTCTTGTGCTAGCGCTGCAACCGCGCGTAATTTTTCGCGGATTCCAGTTAGAGCGTAATAAGTCTCTTGCGCAGCAGAAAGTAGCGGACCTTCAAATGCAGCTTCCGCATCAAGCGATTCTTCGCGAGCGCGAACGCCTTCAAGATCTGCTTCTACAATTGCACGACGTTCACGGAGTGCATTTTCATCAGCAACTTCAGTTGAAAATACTTTGTTCATTGAGATGTAATCATCTGCAAGTAGTCGAAGCTTTACATCTCGGAGATCTGCTTGGATAGTTGCTGCTTTCTTTGCAACTTCTGCTTGTTTACCCAAGGGTTTTAGTTGTCTACGAAGTTCTACTGTTAAATCCTGCACTCGCGCCATATTGGCTTGCATAGAATCTAGTTTGCGAAGTGCTTTCTCTTTGCGCTTACGATGCTTTAGTACGCCAGCTGCTTCTTCAATAAATGCTCTTCGTTCTTCTGGAGTTGCCATCAAAATTGCATCGAGCTGGCCTTGTCCTACAATCACATGCATTTCGCGGCCAATGCCTGAGTCGGAAAGTAGTTCTTGGATATCTAGTAAACGTGCACCTTCTCCGTTAATTTGATATTCACTCTGTCCATTGCGGAACAAAATTCGAGAGATTGTTACTTCGCTAAAATCAATTGGTAATGATCCATCTGTGTTATCAATTGTTAAAGAAACCTCTGCTCGACCAAGCGGAGCGCGACCAGATGTACCTGCGAAGATAACATCTTCCATCTTTCCACCGCGCAGAGATTTTGCACCTTGCTCACCCATTACCCAACTAATCGCATCGACAACATTTGACTTGCCAGAACCATTAGGGCCGACAACGCAGGTGATGCCTGGTTCGAGCAGTAGGGTCGTTGAAGAGGCAAAGGACTTAAAGCCCTTAATGGTCAGACTCTTCAAATACACGCGGAAAACCTATCGGGTCTGGCAGGCAGGACAGAGGCGCGACGAGCGGTTAGCGAAGGCAATTCTGATAATTTCTCCGCCGCAGGTGCGTCGTCTGCGACATGGCTCACCCTCTCGGCCATAAACGGCTAAAGATCTTTCAAAATATCCACTCTCACCATTTACGTTGATGTAGAGCTCATCGAAACTAGTTCCGCCAGCTACCAGGGCCCTCTTCATCACTTTTTGAGCGGCCGTTAGCAAATTTAGAATTTGAGTCGGCGATAATTCTGAAGCAATTGATTCTGGATGTATTCGAGCATACCAAAGAGCTTCATCAGCATAAATATTACCGATGCCGCTAACTACTTCTTGGTCAAGAATCACTTTCTTAATTTGCCCACGTTTTGCGTTAATTTTCTTCACAACATTTTTTTTATCTAATGTTGGGTCGAATAGGTCAATTGCAATATGTGAGACAACTGAAGGAATTCCCTTTTCAAGTTGGTCAACACATAGCCAACCAAAAGTTCTTTGATCAATAAAACGCATCTCTTTGCCATTTGAAAGCTCGAAGTTTGCACGTAAATGGGCTTCATAATCGCTCTTCGCCCTTTGAATCTTAAATTGACCACTCATGCCTAAATGTGCAACCAACACCTCCGGCCGATCAAATTCCAACCACATGAATTTTCCTCGGCGCTTAACAGCTTTAATTTTGGCATTCTTAAATACAGCCAACTTATTTAGTGAGTCACTTCGAAGCGCCCGAGGGTGAAATTGCTTTACTCCAATAATTCTCTTGCCGACTACATGTTTCTCAAGGCCAGCGCGAACAGTTTCGACCTCAGGAAGTTCTGGCATTAAGAAATTAATTTCTCATAAGCAAGGCGAGCGGCAATTTGCTCAGCCTCACGTTTACTTTTACCTTCTCCGGTGGCAATTGCATCTCCACCAACAACAGCAATTGCAACAAATGTTTTATCGTGATCAGGGCCAGATTCTGTTATCTGATATTCCGGAGGAGAAATTTTTCTAGCTGCTGCTAACTCTTGAAGCGCTGTCTTCCCATCTAAACCCGCGCCTTTATCTTTTGCGTTTTCCATGGTTTGGCTTATCAATTCTCCAACTATTTTCTGACTCGCTTCAAAACCATGACTTAAATAAATTGCTCCGATTAGCGCTTCTAAAGAATCTGCAAGTAAAGAATTCTTGTCGCGACCACCGGTTACTTCTTCGCCTTTACCAATTCGCATGTATAGACCAAGTTCTAGCGAGCGCGCGATGTCTGCTAAAGCTCGCATATTTACAATGCCTGAACGAAGTGGCGAAAGTCGAGATTCGTCTAAATCTGGATATTTTTTATAAAGCTCTTCTGTGACAACTAAACCGAGAACTGAATCGCCAAGAAATTCTAAGCGCTCATTGGTTTCGGTTAATCCGTTTTCATATGCAAAAGAACGGTGAGTAAAAGCTAATTCGAGAAGCTCTTGCCTTATCTCTAAGCCAAGTCGCGCTTGTAATTGCGCGAACATAAAATCAAACCTCTACGACTTGGCGACGGTTATATGTACCGCAGGTAGGGCAAGCAGTGTGTTGAAGCTTTGGCTGCTGGCATTGAGCACAGGTAGAGATCGCTGCAGCAGTTGTTTTCCATTGGCTGCGACGTGAACGTGTCTTTGAACGCGACATCTTTCGCTTTGGTACTGGCACTTTTCTCTTCCTTTGATCAAATCCCTGATTGCAACGCTTTGGCGTGCGGGGCTAAGTATCGCTCATTACCGCCTAGGGGGGCAAATTAGTGAAATCGAGTTAATTCTCTTCCTGAATTAGCCCTTTTAGCGCTGACCAACGGCTATCAACCTGTTCGTGGGCATGCCCCTCAGGTAACTCTGCCCATTTTTGGCCGCATTCAGGACAGAGCCCCTCGCACTCTTCATCGCAAACTGGATTGATAGGTAGCGCCAAAACAATTGCATCTCTAATAGGTGACTCTAAATTCATGACCTCGCCATCCATTAATAGCTGGTCTTCCTCAAGTTCTTCAGGGTCATCGCGATTTGGTTCGTAGGCATAAAGTTCTTGAAAATTACGATTCAACACAAGCGAGATTGGATCTAAACATCGAATGCACTCTCCCTCTGCTACAACTTCAAATTCACCAGATGCGAGTATTCCCTCAGCGACAGATTCAAGGCGTAAATCTAAATTTAAAGTTCCGGCAGGAACTGCAATCACATCAATTCCAATTGGCTTATCAAAGTCAATTGCAAGCTGATATTCCTTCATTTCGCCTGCGCGGCGAGGAAGATCATGTGTATTAAGCAGAAATGCTTTAGACATCGAGAAAACTACTTATCAGATAATTGAGATAAAACATCTTTGTCTGAAGAACCAGCTAATCGCTCTCTACCACGAGTAATTGCTTCTTGTGTTTTATTGAGAATTACTTCTAAAGTTGCAAGTCGAGAATCAATGTATTCTTCTATTTCTTGCTTCTGTTCGGAAGCTTCTTGGCGTGCTTGCGCCAAAATATTCTTCGCTTCTTCACGAGCTTGTTGCATGATGGCTGTCTGCTCAATAAGTTGTGAAGCTTCTTCACGAGCCATAGCAATCATTTGCTCTGCTTGCATCCTACCTTCGTCAATGACTTTATCTCTATTTGCAACAATAGATTCAGCTTTTGCGAATGATTCAGGAAGCGCAGCTTTAGCTTCATCCAAAACGCCAAGCATCTCTCCGCGGTGAACGACACATGAAGCAGACAGCGGGACACCACGTGCCTCTTCAACCATCTTTATAGCTGAAGCTAATTTCTCAACTGCATCCATTTTCAACCTGCAACTTTCTATGACAGTTTCTTAACAAGCGCGGCTTGAATCGAAGGTGGAACCATCTTTGAGATGTCTCCATTGTATTTGGCTAATTCCTTGACTAGCGAAGATGAGAGGAAAGAGTGAGCAGGATCTGTGGCCATAAACATAGTGTCTACGCCTGCTTGTAGATTTACTTGCGCTTGCTGCAGTTCGTAATCGAAGTCTGAAACAGCTCGTAAGCCTTTAGTGATTACATCAATATTGTTTCGCTTGCAATATTCGACAGTTAAACCGCTCCAAGAATCAACCTTTATATTTGGTAGCTCTTTTGTAGTCTCTTTGATCATTTCTATACGTTCTTCAACTGTGAAAAGACTCTGCTTTGTGCTGTTTATAAAAACTGCAACTACCACTTCGTCGAAATGAGCACTGGCGCGCTTGATGATGTCCAAGTGGCCAAAAGTCACTGGATCAAAAGATCCCGGGCAAACTGCGCGTCTCATGGGTAAAGATTAACGCATCTCTCCATAGTAAAGCGTTGCTACTCCATATTCTTTCGTGCGAAGCTCCTTTAAAGGCGCTGGCCAATTTACATATGAGCCCTTAGTTGCACGCTCAATTACGATTACTCCACCTGACTTGATGAAGTTATTTTGCAAAATCAAATTTAATAACTCGTGAACTGCTTGGTCACTGAAATCATAAGGTGGGTCAATAAAAATTATGTCGTATTGATTTCCTGTATTTCCCAAAAATTTTTGAGCACTCATCGCATATAAATGAAAAGTGCCTGAAGGTTTAGATTTCTCAACTATCTCTTGATTTGCACGAACAGTCTTGATTGCCGCATCATCTTTTTCAACTGCATGCACCAGAGTAGCTCCTCGAGAAAGCGCTTCTAATCCAACTGCGGCAGATCCCGCAAAAAGATCTAAGAATTTCAAATTATCGAATTCGCCAAATTCAGAGAGCAAAGTTGAAAAAAGCGCTTCACGTGCACGATCAGATGTTGGTCGGGTGGCACCAGCAACTTCAGCTAAATTTCGCCCTTTCGCAACACCTGCAATGATTCTCACTTTTCAACCTTTATCTAAGAATTCAACTTCACGTTCAGCCAACAACTTGCTTATTTCGCGCGCTAGCGTAGGGCTAATTCCGGTATCCAAGGTAATTTCTGCTGCGCTACGAGCTTTAATAATTATCTCTTCATCGCGTAACACTCGAAGTAGTTTCAAGTGAGATCGAGTTCCGCTTTGGGAAACGCCCAAGACATCTCCTTCGCGACGTTGATCTAAATCAATTCGCGCTAATTCAAATCCATCTAAAGTATTTGCTACTGCATTCAATCTCTCAAAGGCTAGTGAATTCTCGGGAACTTTCGTTATCAAAAGACATAAACCTGGCGCTTGGCCACGGCCGATGCGTCCACGTAATTGGTGAAGTTGAGATATTCCGAAACGATCGGCATCCATAATCACCATAACCGTAGCATTAGGAACGTCAACGCCAACTTCGATAACTGTGGTAGCAACCAGCACATCGATCTCTTTTGCAGAGAAGGCCTGCATAGTTGCTTCTTTCTCGTCAGAATTTTGCTTTCCATGCAATTGCGCGACTCGCAGACCCTTTAAAACCCCAGTTGCAAGTTCAGGAGCTAACTCAGTAACCGCAGCCATCTCTTTGCTTTCAGTGCCGAATAAGAAGTCCATATCAATATCTTCGGAATTGCCCGCGCTTATTCGAGGAGCAACTACATATGCTTGATGCCCCGCTGATACCTCTTCTTTTATGCGCTGCCAGGCACGTTCTAGATAGTTGGGCTTGCTTAAAGCATTTACCAAATGCGTAGTAATTGGAGTTCTCCCTAAAGGTAATTCACTCAATGTTGAAATATCTAAATCACCGAAAACTGTTATTGCGACTGTTCTTGGAATCGGAGTAGCGGTCATTACTAGCAAATGTGGTGGAGTTTTTGCTTTGGCACGCAGTGCATCGCGTTGTTCGACTCCAAAGCGATGTTGTTCGTCAACAATAACTAAACCTAAATCTTTAAATTCGACAGCTTCAGATAGCAGCGCATGTGTACCGACTACTAAATCTACCTCTCCACTCTTGATTCGAGCTTGAGTTTCTCGTTTCTCTGATTGAGACATAGAACCAGTAAGTAGAGCAACATTAATGGCTAACTCCGGTGCTCCTAATTCCCCTTTTGTTGCAAGTTCTCCTAATTGCTTTTTAATTGTTCGATAGTGCTGCTGTGCTAAAACTTCGGTTGGAGCTAGAAATGCAACTTGGGCACTTGCATCAATAACATTTAATGCCGAACGTAATGCCACAATAGTTTTACCCGATCCAACTTCTCCTTGTAACAATCGATGCATTGGATGTTCTGCAAGCAAATCCTCAAATATTTCTTTGGAAACTGAAATTTGTCCTGGAGTAAGTTGGAAAGGCAATCTTTTATCAAATTCAGCAAGTACACCTTTTTCTTTTGGAATTCGAGCTACTGTATAAATTTTTGCTTGCTCTCTCTTTTGAGAGAGCATCGTAAGTTGTAATAAGAATGCTTCATCAAAGGTCAGGCGTGCTCTTGCCAAGTCAGCTCTTTTGACATCTGTTGGGCGATGCACCTCTTTGAAAGCATCAAATAAATTAGGAAATTCGTATTGCTCTCTTATGGTTTCGGGCAAGAAATCTTCGACTTGATCCAAAGAATCAAGCACGATTTCCAAAGACTTCGCAATTTTCCAAGATGGAAATTTACCGGTAGCCGGATATATCGGTAGATACTTATCAGCAAAAGATTCAATTGCATCCTCTACATCACTATCCCCTGGAAGCCACTCAAGTTCAGGGTGTGCTAACTGTCTTGCTCCTTTGAATGTTCCAATTTTGCCTGCAAATAATCCTTGGCGACCGATGCGCATCTCTTTCTCGCGCCATGCTTGATTGAAGAAAGTTAATGACATTTTCTCTCTGTTGTTATCTTCAATAATAACTTCAACAATTACCTGTTTTCTATTTGCCATTCGGCGGCTTTTTACTGAATGTACTTTTGCAAGCACTGTCGCTTCTTCGCCTTCGCGCAGTTCGGCAATATTTGTAAGTTCACCACGTCTTACATATCTTCGAGGGTAATGGTGAAGAAAATCTCCGACTGTTTTGTAGCCTAATTCAGAGGCAACGACTTTGGCACTTCGATCGCCAATCACGTCGATTAATTTGGTCTCTAAATTTGCCACGGCTTATTTTCTAATGTTTGAGGGGAATAAGCCCTCTTAGCCTTTCTGCGGCAAGCCTTTAAGACGAAATTGACGCCTAAATTGGGCGTGCTAGGTGAACGCTAAGCGCATTATTGGACGATTTCTCTCACACGCCAGGTTCAAGTAACATCAGCCCCTGTAAATAGTTCCAACAAAGAACCCAACTTAAGGAGTAAGCAGTGGCATCTGTATGCGAAATCTGCGGCAAAGGCCCTAGCTTTGGAAATAACGTTTCTCACTCACAGGTAAAAACTCGTCGCCGTTGGAATCCTAATATTCAGCGAGTCCGTGTTTTTCTAAATGGCCGTTCAACTCGTCAGAACGTTTGCACTTCATGCCTTAAGGCAGGCAAGGCTGCTCGCACCAAATAAGTTCGGTTTTAAACCAGACTTAAAAGCCAATTAACTGCTTCATCAGCGCCATACCCATCTGGATGACTTTTTAGTAGAACTTTTGCGCCTTCAATATCGCTTCCCAAAGTGACTATTGGCGCTTCAACGTAACCATCTTTACGCGCTTGTGGAAGTCCAATATTTGCCATTAAGCCATTGCAGAGACATTTACGTCCATCAATATCTTCTACTGCCCCACCCTTTTTGATGAATTGATCATCAGGTTCGGACGGGCAACGATAAATCGTACGTCCTGTTTCTGAAATTGCAGGTTCTCGTAGATAGCCTAAATCGCAAAGTTTTGGACGTGCAGCAAAACCTTCAGTTGTAGAAGTGTGTCCTTCGAGTTTTGCAATTTTAATTGGAAATGAAGTTGGCGAAGCTTTTACATCAGTTTTAATTTCTAAAGAGTTGCTCTTTAATTTATCTAATAACTGCTTTCGAGTTTTACCGCTAAAACCTGAGTGATTAGAGATTGCAAACAAAGTACCAACTTGCACTCCAGCGGCACCTTGATTAAGCGCAGCTTTCACTCTTTCAGGAGATCCATAAGTTCCTGCAAGCCAAAATGGCAGACCCAATTTCTTCATCTTCTCAATATCAGCAATATCTTTTGGTCCGTAAATCGGTTCGCCGTTGGCATCAAATTCCCACTTACCTCGTGGTGGAGCATTGTGACCGCCTGCAGAATTATGTTCGATGATAAATCCATCAGGACGAGTCTCTTCATCACGAGCTAAATAAGTTCCTAATACATCTACAGAGATAATCGCCAAAAACTTTGGTTTCTTAATTTTGGTTCCGGAAGGTACAAAATCAAGTGGGTTGATTGTGGTCTGCGCAGCTGGACCACCAATTACATCTACAGGGACTGAGCCGACTTCTAATTTTGAAATTTGTCTAATTAGTTTTGGCAATTCGCGAGGAATGCCTGCACCCATGATGATGTAATCAACTCCAGCCAGCATTGCACCTAAAACACTAGCTGCTGTGGTCATTTGAATTTTATGTAAGAAATTAATTCCGACAAGTCCATCGTGGCCCTCTTTAGCTAGCCAAACTTCAACGAAATTTGCCACAATCAAAATCTCTTGGGCATCGCGTTTTTGCTCTAAAGTTATTTTCGGAACCATGATGTATGGAGTTTCTGGAGCTCTCCCGCCATCAATAAAGTACTTAGCCAGAATCTTCTGCACTATTTCTTGATTAGGAAAAGCGGCTAATGCTCTACGGGTGTTTCCAGATTTATCGCCATCTTGTAATCGTCTTGCCATCACATTATCGATTGCAGTACCCGATACAACACCAAGTTGGCCTTTAAGAGAAACTGTTTTTGCAAGTTCCCAATTTGAAACAGCAATACCCATTCCACCTTGAATGATTACAGGCAAATGTTCTGACATCCAACCTGCCTCTCTCCGTGGGGCTGGATCCTTAAAGGAA
>JALRDT010000066.1 GCA_023262125.1 Candidatus Nanopelagicaceae bacterium
ACCACCATACGGGTTCGATTGTGCATCCAGCCAGTTGTTAGAAGTTGGCGCATTGCAGCATCAACAAATGGATATCCGGTTTTACCCTCGCACCAAGCTTTGAAATTATCTCCAGGCTCCTCATAGCGCATCTTCTCAAAGCGCTCTGTGTAGTAGCCATCTATTGTGTGCGGATTATGAAAGAGCACATCCGCATAAAATTCACGCCAAGCGATTTCTTTACGGAATGTATCGTGCGCTTTAGTCGCATTCAATCCTTTTAATAAAGTGCGCGGATGTACTTCACCAAACTTTAAATGTGCGCTCATACGGCTAGTGCCATCGATATCTGCCATATTTCGCATCTCATCGTATTGGCTTAGCGCATTCTTTTTAAACCACTCAAATCTATCTAGCGCAGCTGCCTCTCCGGCTAGTGGGATATCAAGATCAGTCTTCCATTCCGGAAATGCTCTCTGTTCAGAGTTTGGTTTAACGGCATTAATTTCTCGTGGCGCAGATACGGGATCTCGCCAGCCATGCGCCATCCAGCCTTTATAGAAAGGTGTGTAAACACGGTAGTTGGTATCGTCAGGCTTACGAACTCTGCCTGGTGCAACAGCATAAGGGCTTCCGGTTTCTATTAAATTTACTCCGGATTCAATTACTCGCTTATCTCTTGCTGCGCCATATGGTTCGTACTCTTTTGAAATATGGACCTCTGCAGCTTGGTAACTTTTTAAGACTTCGACTTGATCGCCGACCACTACGTGCAGACATCCATTTAAAGATTTATCAAGAGCTCTTAATGAATTAGCCAAATAAGCCAATCTTTTGCTGCCAGCTTGTTTAATTAGATTCGGGTCCAATATGAAAAGCGGAACTATTTCATCTGCATTCTCAATCGCTGCCAGCAAGGCAGGATTATCGCCAAGCCGTAAATCTCGACGGAACCACATAATGTTTCGCTTCACAGTGCTAGTGTTTCATCATGAAGGAGATTTCGCATTTCCAAGTAAGAAATGTTCCGGGCCAAGTGCGCCGTGTCAGCTTTAATGGTCGATTGGTCGATTATTGGGCACCGAAAAACCCAACCCACCTGCTGATTGCACATGATGGCCAAAATGTATTTGACCCACGGACCGCCACGAGGAGATTTACTTGGAGAATGGCGCAAAATGCCATTAAGATTTTTGAAAAACATGAATTAACGCCACCTGCAATTATTGGAGTTTTTCACTCAAGCACCAAAGAGAACCCACACGGTCGTTTTAAAGATTTAACGCCACAGAGTGCTTTCCAAGGACCAGTAAAGCCACTGGTAAAAACTGAGCTGAATTTTGATGATCTTCATGGAGACACATACCATCAATTAATTGCCGAAGAAATAGTTCCATTAATTACTGAATCCATAAACTTTAAACCAACTTTTAAAAATACCGCAATGGTTGGCTCGAGCATGGGTGGTTTGGCAACTTTAAACGCCTTAGGAATTAGAAAAGATTTCTTTGCGACCGCTTTAGCGTTTTCGCCACACTGGGTAATAGGCGGCAAACCTTTAGTCGATCACGTGCTTAATGATTTGCCAAAGCCAGGTACCCATAAAGTTTGGATGAGTCGTGGAGATCAGAAACTAGATAGCACATATAAGAATGATCAGGATTACGCCGATCAAGTGATGCGCCAACTTGGTTGGAATTCAAATTTCAAGAGCACGGTGTATCGAGGTGCCGGGCATAATGAAAGGGCTTGGGCCAAGCAGATTTCTAACGCCTTAGAATTTTGGCTACTTGATTAAGTAACTCTGCAATCCTGAAGCAATTTTTTCGCCATTTGCGTTAACTGCAATAGCGACAATTTCTAGCTGAGTACCTTTTTTATATTTATCTTGATGTAAGTAAACGCGGTACAAGCCATCTTTGAATCCAGTTACTCCTAAGATTCGACGATCAGATGTTCCCACAATGCTCCATGGCTTTCCCTTTTGTCGAACTGCAAAGGTAACTTCGTTGAAATCGCTGCCAGGCACTGCCGCCGTTAATGCCACATATTGCTCGTAAGTGCGAATATCTACTATTGGCTTATTTAAAGTAATACTTAATTTAGAAGTCGGAGCAAATTCTGACTCTGCTTTCAAAACCACCCAGCTTCGGGCTGGGAGAGTCAAAGTTACGTTTTTTCCAGTGGCTGAAACTTCGTTTGCTCTACCTGAAATTATTGCCCATTTTGAATTATCAGTAGAAACATTTAAGTTTAATTTTGCATCGGCATCTCGTCCGTTAAATGCCACTAAGAATTCTTGTTTATCTGCATATCTGCTTACAGCAAATGAGCCATCGTTTGCATACCTAAGCTGCTGCGTTCCTGACCGTAGTGCTTTATATTTCTTTGTCAGGACCTGTAATTCAGACATAACTTTTTCGATTGGATTGGTTACATCAAATGCGCTCTTTGTTCCAATTGGTTCTCCGCCAATCCGAACCTCATTTTGCCAATCTATAACTTGAGTCGGGAACATATCTTGGCGAGCCGCTTTATCTCCGCCAGTTCCGGTCATGCCCTTTTCGTCGCCGTAATAAACAGTTGGTCCGCCTCTAAGTAGGAAGAGCAAGGCATTGGCAAAATTTGCACGTTCAACTAATTGTGAAGCATTTGCATCAGTATTGCCTTGTAGAAACATTCCAATCCGCCCCATGTCATGGTTATCTAGGAATGTTGTTAAACCATATGCGCTGGTAGTTGCAGTCGTATATAAATCATCTTGATTGAAGATTTCAAGTAGATCTCTCTCACCGTTTCCGTAAGTTGCATATTTGGAAGCGGCTGCTTGAAAAGCAAAATCTAATACACCCGGAAATTTATAATCAGTCACATACTTGGCTAGGTAATTTGGATCTGTATCCCAAACTTCACCATATATCGGGAATGAAGTTTTGCCAGCTGCAGCTGCAGTTTTTAATACTGCTGGTAGGAATACTTTCCAAAACTCAGAATTTACATGTTTTGCAGTGTCTATTCGATATCCATCAATATCAAATTTATTTATCCAGTCTTGCCAGACTTTGGTCCATCCTGCAATTACTACTGGTTTCTCTGTAAAAACATCATCTAGCCCAAAGAAGTCTCCGAAAGTTGAAGACTCACCGCTAAATGTCGAATCTCCTCTATTGTGATAATTAGTGATGTCATTTAAGAAAGCTGGGGCTTTAATATTCTTATTCTTATCACTAACCACTGGTGGCACTGGGAAAGATTTCGCTGCACAAAGTTTTGGGAAATTTGCTTTTCCGATGAATTTATTTAAATCAAATTTCTTTCCACTACAATCTTTGTAAGGATAATCTGAAATTTCCGAGTAACTATAAACATCGCCTCTATATTTAATTACATCACCCGTATGGTTTATGACAATATCTACAATAACTTTCATGTCTCGTTTATGAGCCTCTGATACAAAATTTTTGAAATCTTCCTCTGTTCCTAAATGTGGATCGATTGTTGTGAAATCAAGTCCCCAATATCCGTGATAGGCAGCTGAATCTCCTTGAACATAACGCTGTTTAACGGGAGGAGTAATCCAAATGGAGTTAAAACCCAAACCTTGAATGTAATCAAGTTTTGAAGTTAAGCCTTTGAAATCTCCTCCATGGAAATAGCCAATATCTGCAGGGTCGTAACCAGTAACTGCCGGAAATCCTGTTAATCCTGCTTCGTCATTGCTGACATCTCCATTTGCAAATCTATCTGTCATTACAAAATATATTTGAGAATCAGCGGCACCACCTCTGATAGTTGGTCTGGCTAGCGCCGTCAAATCTTCTGCGGCAGAGGAATAAGTCAAAAACGAGAGTGCAACTACTGCTAACGCTACTAATTTCTTCATGAGAGCTTCCAAATGCCTTGATTTGCAGTATTAGTTTTGTATTTAATTCTGGTACCTGTAGCTTTTTGACCAAATAAAGTCTTTGATACTTTATAGCCCAACTTAGATAAATCAATATCGACAGTGCAAGGTTTGGCTGCGATTACCACTAAAACTTTACTCTTCTTTGATTCTCTTAAATAAGCCAGATAATTTTCTTCAGCTGCAACCCATCTTAATCCGCCATTAATAATCGCATCTTCAGTTCTACGAATCTTGGTGAGCTTCTTAACTTCAGCCAAAAATGGTTGGTCCCAATTACTGCGATCTTCCCAATTGATAGTTCTTCGTGCATCTTCACCGGAAAGACCTTCAAATCCAAGTTCATCACCCATGAAGATCGAAGGTACACCTGGATAAGTCATCAACATAGACATCGCCGCAAGATGCTTTGCTCTATCCCCTGCAACGATGGTTCTAAATCTTGGAGTGTCGTGAGAATCAAGCAAGACCATAGATGCAATAAGAGCTCTCCAAGGAATCGATCCGTTGAAATTCTTTATGGTATCGACAAATTGCTTGCCGGTAATTCTTGGAGCATCAATTGGGAGGCCCTGAAAACCCCCACTCAACTTTGCAGATTCGTTCATCCAAGAAGATAGTGGACGTGAGAATCCTTGGTAATTCATTGTGCCATGCCAACCAAGTCCTGCTAAATCATTTGCGACAAAATCAGCATTTTCAGCGACTAACCAAGCATCAGGTTTTGTCTCTTCTACCGCCTTGCGAATTCCGTACATTACTTCGTCATGCATATCTATTTCGCCATATTTGCCGGTCATATTTCCAACATCTACGCGCCAACCGGCCATACCCCATTTAGGAGATAGCCATTTGCGAATGATCGAATTCGGTGCTTCGTACATCAATTTTCTAAGTTCTTTTGATGCGTAATTTAATTTAGGCAGAGACTCAAGTCCCCACCATCCTTCATATCCCCATTTGTAATTTTTATTCCAATAAAAAAAGCCAGCTTCTTTGCTTTTCTTATCTTTCTTTGCCTTTTCGAGCCAGTAATGTCCAGCGCCACAATGATTTGAGGTGATATCTCCGACTAAGCGAACTCTCTTTTTATTTGCCGCTTTAACTAAATTAAACCAGGCTTGATTGCCACCTAGTATTGGATCAATCTCATCAAAGCTACTAGCGTCATATCTATGATTTGAACGAGCAGGAAAGAATGGCGTGAAATAAATTCCGTTTGCACCAAGTTCAGTGATGTGATCTAAGTGTTCTTCAACTCCCTTTAGGTCACCACCATAGACTTCAATTC
>JALRDT010000150.1 GCA_023262125.1 Candidatus Nanopelagicaceae bacterium
TGAATACGCCTTATCAGTCGATAATATTTTCGTTTTTATCTTGATTCTCACCAAGCTAAAAATCGATAAAGAAAAACAACACTTGGTACTTTTGATTGGTATTTTATTTGCCATCGTACTTCGTGCAATCATGATTAGCGCCGGTGTTCAATTAATTGAGCGTTTTGGTTGGATCTTCTTCCTCTTTGGAGCATTCTTGGTTTACACCGCATGGAAATTAGCTTTCGAATCTAAAGAAGAGGAGTGGCATGAGGGAAAAATTCTGACTTACCTTAGAAGTAAAGGTGTGAAGAATTTTACAATTGCGCTATTTGCATTAGGTGTCACAGATTTGCTCTTTGCTGTTGATTCAATCCCAGCTATTTTTGGTTTAACTCAAGATCCATATGTAGTTATTACCGCCAATATTTTTGCCCTAATGGGTCTACGCCAGCTCTATTTCTTATTGGAAGAGTTATTAGAGAGATTGATTTATCTTTCTAAAGGTCTTTCGGTTGTTCTTGGATTTATCGGCGTTAAGTTATTTATCGAAGGATTCCATCAAGTTGGTATTCATGAAATTGCAGGAGTGCATTTAATGGAAATTTCCATTGAGGCAAGTTTGTTAACGATTATTGGAATTTTGACAGTTACTGCAGTAACCAGTCTTGCTGCAACCAGAAATGGCAAGAAGGCTTAATTTCTCGCCCAAGCGAGCATTGGCCTAACATCTTCTTTGATGTTTTCAAAAAGCCAAATGGCGCCTGACAAGTTGTCGCCTTTTGGTTCAATTAAACGGGCTAGGGGTTCTAGTTGATTAATCTCTTCGATTATTCGCCGTTGGTAGTTTTCATTTTTAGATAAGCCACCTGAAATTGTTACTAGGAAGTTTGAATTCTTTGTACCAATTTTTCGCCAAGCAGAAACTACTGTTTTAGCCAAAAGAGCCGCACCTTCATTTCGAATCTTTACCGCAATTGGAATTTGATTATCTGCCGCAATTAAAAGTTTTTCAGCACTCTTAATCGCTAGCAGATTTGCCTCAGGGCTATTCTTACTCTTCAGCGCGTCATATTCCTTGATTTCATTTTCGAAAAATGTCATTAAATCAAATTCAGTATCTCTTGCATCTCTTGTGGCAAGCGCACGAGTTAACCCGCGAGATCCAAGCCAAAATCCACCACCTTCGTCGCCAAAGAAACTACTCAACCCATCAGAATGCGAAAAAGCACCGTTATTTCCACCAACTGCGACCACTCCGCCACCTAAAGTTAGTGATACACCTGATTGACCTTGCAAGCTTCCGGCAAGATTCGCTAATCCATCATCAATAACTACTACTTCTCTGGTATTTGAATATTTCTGGCATGCCTCATTAAATCTTGAAACGTCGCCAACATCCCCATACAAACCAGTAAGGCTAAGTGCGACCTTCGGCGCATCAACTCTTAAATTTTCCAGAATGGCTGCCACGGTATTTTCAACTGGCTCACCAGCATGCATTGCTCGTTGGATACTCTTTAATTCTCCATTAATAGAGATTCGGCTACCAGATTGCCCTACATCTAAAGCAAGCAGTTGTTGGTTATCGGCCATAAGAGATATGCAAATTAACTTACTCTGGTTGCATTAATTGCGGCTCGAATTATTGGAGTTGCTTCATCCCAAGACTGAATGAATGCTGCACCTAATTGAATCCAAACTCCGTGTATTAGTAAGTTAACTTTCCAAGCTGGCATTCCATCAGCAGAAGTCGCACCATCAGGTAATCGATAAGCATCCATCTCATCAATACTTGGAATTTCTACCCTAATCATTCCTTCTTTCTCCCACTCTAAAGTGCGAGCTTTCCATAAATCATTTTTATTCATTGCCCAGATGACTGTCCCACCCACTTCGGCGTCTTGATCACCATAAGAACATGCAATGCCACCTGCATTAACTGCCTCATACAAATCTGTGCCTTCAGCCGGTTTCCACTCAGTAGGAATGTACTGCGCTGGAGGTATCACCAATGCAAAGGCAGAGATGACATCGGGGATTTCACAACTTGCAGGTACAGCGCGATCAGAGATTGATTGAGTTGGAGTGGGTGTAGGAGTAGGTGCAGGATCAGCGTTACCGCACGCGCTCAGAAGTATTAGCGAGCTAATGATTAGCAAGCGTAATTTCATAGATCTAATTGTAGGGAATACACTTTGAAATGAGTCGCCCGGATCACCGCGTTGAGAAATCACCGAGGAAAGTCCGGACTCCACAGAGCAAAGCGGTGGGTAATACCCACCCGGAGCAATCCGCGAGCAAGTGCAACAGAGAGTAAACCGCCAACGTAAGTTGGTAAGGGTGAAACGGTGGTGTAAGAGACCACCAGTATC
>JALRDT010000064.1 GCA_023262125.1 Candidatus Nanopelagicaceae bacterium
GCACTCTCAGAAACAAATGAGTTAGCCAAAAGAATTAGAGCGATGAAGAGCGCTGGTAAAGAGCGAGAAAGAGAATTGGCAGCCCTCAAAGAATTCGCAGTTGCGCTGAAGAAAATCAAACCTCAAGCAGGTGAATTGCAAGAAGTAAATGATGAGATAAATCGTTTAAATTCAATTGAAGGGTTGACTAGCACGGCAGGTAGCGCCAGTTCCATTTTGGAAGATGATGAAAATGGGGTTTTAACTCAATTAGGAAGCGCCCGTAAATCACTAGAAAAAGCGGTAGCGTTAGATTCATCTTTAGAAAAGATTTCCGATCAATTGAATGAAGCTTTTTTTGAAGTTCAAGATATTGCCGCCAATTTAGCTAGCTACTTATCCGATCTGGCCGCTGATCCAAGTCGTTTGGAGTTTTTACAGAATCGCAAGAGCGAACTCAACTCTTTTATAAAACGCCATTCAAAATCAACTTCTACTGATTCTAATCAGGCGCTACATGAGTTGATAGAACTTGGCGCAAATATTGATAATGAGATTAGCGATTTAGAGGGCGGGGATAATCGAATTGCCGAGTTAGAGGCAGAGTTGGTCAAGCTCCAAGAAAGAGCTATATTTGAAGCCAATGCAATTTCGAAGGTTCGAAACAAAAAAGCGTTCGAGTTATCCAAAGCAGTGTCAGAAGAAATTCACTCTCTTTCAATGCCAAATACTAATTTAGTTGTGCAAGTCCAAAGCGGATCAAATTTTTCAGATTTATCTTCGACTGGCCTTGATGAAGTTAATTTCTTTTTGCAAACTCATAAAGATGCACCATTGGTTTCAATTGCAAAAGGAGCATCTGGTGGAGAATTATCTAGAGTTGCCCTTGCAATTGAAGTTGTAATTGCTGCTTCAGAACAGAATGAATCCATAGGAACTTACATTTTTGATGAAGTTGATGCAGGCGTCGGCGGAAAAGCTGCAATTGAAGTAGGCAGAAGATTAAAGTCGCTATCAAAAATTGCTCAAGTAATTGTTGTTACTCATCTACCTCAAGTTGCAGCGTGGGGAGATACACATTTCGTGGTTTCAAAAGATGAGAGCGGATCAGTATCACTTAGCCAAGTGCGAAGAGTCTCAACTGATGAACGAATCGAAGAGATTGCCCGCATGTTGGCCGGCCATGAAGATTCAGAATCAGCGCGTAAACACGCAGAGGAGCTAATTGCAGAGTCACGCTGAAAAACGTGATAAGTTACTGCTCCATGAGCAATTCTCATGTGACCAAACATCTCTTTGTTACCGGCGGAGTCGCCTCAAGTCTAGGAAAAGGTTTAACAGCTTCCAGTCTTGGTCGTTTAATGGTGGCTCGCGGATTACGCGTCACAATGCAAAAGCTCGATCCCTACCTAAATGTGGATCCTGGCACTATGAATCCATTCCAACACGGTGAAGTTTTTGTTACTGATGATGGCGCTGAGACTGATTTAGATATCGGACACTACGAAAGATTTTTAGATAGATCACTTTCCGGCGATGCCAACGTTACAACTGGACAAGTTTATTCAAGAGTTATAGCGCGCGAACGACGTGGTGAATATCTAGGCGAAACAGTTCAAGTTATTCCTCATATCACCAATGAAATTAAAGAAAGAATGCTTGCATTCGATGGACCAAATGTTGATTTAGTTATTACAGAGATCGGTGGAACGGTTGGAGATATTGAATCTCAACCATTCTTAGAAGCAGCCCGACAGATTCGACAACAAGTCGGTCGTGACAATGTTTTTTACCTACATATCTCATTAGTCCCATATATCGGTCCGTCGGGAGAGTTGAAAACGAAACCAACTCAACATTCAGTTGCTGCGCTTCGTAGCATTGGTATTGCACCAGATGGGGTAGTGCTTCGGTCTGATCGTCAGATTCCAGAATCGGTTAAACGAAAAATTTCTGCAATGTGCGATGTTGATCAAGAGGCAGTGGTGGCAGCTGTTGATGCGCCTTCGATTTACGACATTCCTAAAGTTTTGTTTAATGAAGGTTTAGATGCATATGTAGTAAGACGCCTAGGATTAAAAGCAAAAGATGTTAATTGGGGCGATTGGGAAGTTTTACTTGATGCGGTGCATAATCCCAAACACCATGTGAAAGTAGCATTAGTTGGCAAGTACATAGATCTTCCTGATGCTTATCTGTCGGTGACAGAAGCTTTACGTGCGGGTGGTTTTGCAAATAGCGCAAAAGTTGAGATTAAGTGGGTGCCATCAGATAACTGTGCAACTCCAGAGGGAGCAAAGAACGCTCTGAATGATGTCGATGCAATATGTGTTCCAGGTGGATTTGGAGTTAGAGGCATTGAAGGAAAAATAGGAGCTCTAAATTTTGCAAGGTTAAATAAAATTCCAACACTTGGCCTATGTTTAGGTTTGCAATGTATGGTTATTGAAGGAGCTCGTAATTTAGCCGGTATAAAGGATGCAAATTCTGCTGAATTTGCACCAGACACCGCAGCGCCGGTAATTGCAACAATGGAAGATCAGGTTGCAAATGTTTCAGGCGCAGGCGATTTGGGCGGAACCATGCGTTTAGGTTCTTATAAAGCTTCGCTAAAAGCAGGGTCGATTGTTGCAGAAGTTTATGGTGAAAGTGAGATCACCGAACGTCATCGTCATCGTTATGAAGTAAACAATAAATATCGCGAAGAAATTTCATCTGCTGGAATGGTCTTTAGTGGTATGAATACCGAACGTGATTTGGTTGAATTTGTAGAGCTACCACGCGAAGTTCATCCTTACTATGTTGGAACACAAGCTCATCCAGAGTTCAAGTCACGTCCAACAAGACCACATCCATTATTTGCTGGTTTGATTAAAGCTGCGATTAAATAGCCTAATGATTATTGGCGTACCAAAGGAAATCAAAACTTTAGAGGCCCGTGTTGCGCTAACTCCTGCAGGTGTTCGTGAATTCATCAAAAACGGCCATAAGGTAATTATCGAAAGCGATGCAGGTTTAGGTTCTGCGATTACAAACGCTGATTTCATTGCCGAAGGTGCGGAGATTGCACCAGATGCACATAGCGTTTGGGAAAAAGCCGAAATGATCATGAAAGTTAAGGAACCGCTTCCTGCAGAGTACCCGTTGATGAAGAAGGGGCAGATTCTTTATACCTACTTACATCTTGCCGCATCAAAAGAGTGCACTGATGCGCTAATCAAAGCAGGGAATATTGCAATCGCATATGAAACTGTTGAAGTAAATGGACAACTGCCACTTCTTGCACCAATGTCTGAAGTAGCCGGTCGTCTATCAACTCAGGTTGGTGCAACCGCGCTACAAAAGCCAAATGGTGGTCGAGGCGTACTTCTAGGTGGAGTTCCTGGTGTACGTCCAGGAAAAGTAGTGGTTATCGGTGGCGGAGTAGCTGGATTAAATGCAGCGGTAATGGCCAGAGGTTTAGGTGCTGATGTAACAATTCTTGATCGCAGCATCAATCGCTTGCAGTATATAGATTCACTATATAGTGGCAATATAAAAACTTTAATGTCTACTGATCATGCAATTGAACAGGAAGTTATTGCCGCTGATCTAGTAATCGGAGCCGTATTGATTCATGGTGCGAAAGCTCCCAAATTAGTAAGTAATTCACTAGTTGCAAAGATGAAGCACGGTTCAGTTTTAGTCGATATTGCAATTGATCAAGGTGGTTGTTTTGAGGATTCCCGACCAACAACTCACGCCGAGCCAACTTATAAAGTACATAATTCAATTTTTTACTGCGTAGCAAATATGCCAGGTGCAGTCCCAGTTGCCTCAACTTACGCGCTTACAAATGCAACTCTGCCATATGCGATTACGATTGCGAATAAGGGCTGGAAGAAGGCGCTGAGCGAAAATAATGATTTAGCGAAGGGCTTAAATGTTTGCGAAGGTAAAGTTGTTTACGAAGCGGTAGCAACGGCCCATGGATATCCATACACTCAATTCATTTATTGATTATCTGCGTGTAGAAAAAGGCGCAGCTGCGAATACAATTGCGGCCTATCGCCGTGATTTAACTAGATATCTAAATTGGCGGGTTAATAACCCAGAAAGCCCTATTAAAGAGTACGCATTCTCTCTTAAAGATTTAGCTCCATCTTCTTTGGAACGAAATTACAGTGCAGTTAGATCTTTTCATAAATATTTAAATCGAGAATCTAATATTTCCGATCCAACTGATGATTTGCCAGAGACCGGGAAAAGGCAGCGTTTGCCTAAAGCTTTGACAGTTGAAGAGATCACTAAATTAATAGAAGCCGGGAAAGATCCAAGTCAATCTATTTCATTAAGAGATTATTTGCTCCTCGAACTTCTCTACAGTACTGGTGCCCGAGTTTCTGAAGTAGTCGGAATAAATCTCTCTGATATTTCGGAAAATGTCGTAAATGGCGAGTCGATTTGGGTTTTAAAGCTTCGCGGGAAAGGTGGAAAAGAGCGGATCGTTCCACTGGGTACGTACGCTAAGAGCGCAATTGATGATTATTTAGTTCGAACCAGGCCTTCACTTTTAAAGAAATTAAATGAGAATGCGCTCTTTTTAAATAACCGCGGAACTAGATTATCTAGAGTAAGTGCATGGGAGATAGTTAAAAGTGCTGCTGAGAAGTCAGGACTTACGTCAAAGGTAACTCCGCACGTATTTAGACATTCATATGCAACCCATCTATTAGATGGTGGGGCAGATATTAGAGTGGTCCAAGAGCTCCTAGGACACGCATCAGTAACAACTACTCAGATATATACATTGATAACAATAGATAAGGTGCGCGAGTCATATCGACTAGCGCACCCTAGAGCTTAGTTAAATTATTTTTTTACAAACCGCGAAGACGACGAGCAAGAATTGAGTTTTCGCCCTTGGCCTCTAAGTCAGAGATTATTACTGCAAGAGATTCGCGAACAATGCGTCCGCGATCTGCTGCTAATCCAAGATCTCCTCGAAGCAAGATTCTTGCTTGATCTAAATCGAAAAGTTCATCTGGTGATAAGTAGACTGTAATTTTTTCATCATGGCGTTCGCGACCTGATGGAGTGCGAGCGGTAGTTGCGCGGCGACGTTGCGTCTGACGCACTGCACCACTTTTCTTTGCAGGCTTTGTTGCTTCAATCGGCATCACTGCATCTTCTGTTGCAACCACATCAGGAACTGAAACTAATGGTTTAGCTCTAAATAATTCATCTGCACCTGGCAGGGAAGCGCGGCGGCTCATTTAGCTCCTCCTCGAGAGATAAGTTCGCGTGCTAAGCGACGATAAGCATTGGCTGCACCAGAATTCTGCGCATATTGAACGATAGGTTCGCCTTTGACTGAACTCTCAGAGAAGCGAATTGTCTTAGCAATGATAGTTTCAAAGGTATCCTCTGGAAATTGTTCGACAATTCGCGCTAATACTTCGCGATTATGAACAGCACGTCGATCATACATAGTTGCCAGAATTCCAGAGAGCTTCAAATCAGGATTTAGCGCTTGACGCACCTTATTTAAATTGTTATTTAATTCAATGAATCCATGAAGTGAGAACCATTCACATTGCAAAGGTACGATAACTTCATCTGAAGCAACCAACGCGTTAATTGCCAATTGACCCATAGTTGGTTGGCAATCAATTAAAATCACATCGTAGAAATCTTTTAACGGATTAAGTACTCGTTTTAAGAAAAATTGCGAACCGATCTCTGCACCTAACACTGTTTCGGCGGTAGCTAATTCACGGTTGGCAGGTAGAAAATCTAAGCCGGGCATTGAACTTTTAAGAACAATATCTTCAGGATTATGCGATGGATCCATAATCGCGTAATAAACAGTCTCTTCTTTGGGTAATTCATTGCCTCGCACCCCAAGGCCAAGTGTCATGCCGCCCTGCGGATCGAAATCCACTAATAGAACTCGGCGACCTAGTTCAACTAGCGCTGCACCTAAGTTGATAGTAGTTGTGGTTTTACCAACTCCACCTTTTTGATTAAAGATTGAGATGACCTTTGCGCCACCATGAGTTGTAAGTGGCGTTGGATTAGGAAGAGTCTTTGCTTCTGAATCTGTTAAAGATGCAGTTGTTACAACCTCTTCAAATGTCGATTTAGCGTTCAAGCGTTAAACCTGCCTTTCAAGGTTGAAACCTAGGCGTAAGAGTGCCAATAGGCAAGTTTCTACACGTAATTGCGATAGGTTTTGTCGCTATGGAGCTTCTCGAGAATTCTGCTAAAGAGCAGGAAGGTATCGAGAATTCAGGTTTCGCCGTTCATTTAGAGAACTTCGATGGCCCATTTGACCTGCTACTTCAATTAATTTCACGTCACAAGATGGATGTGACAGAAGTTGCGCTCTCCATAGTCACAGATGAATTCATCGGCTACATCAGAAAACTTGAAGAGAGTGGCAAAGGTTGGCAGCTAGATCAAGCAACCGAATTTTTGGTTATTGCCGCGACCTTGTTAGATCTAAAGGCTGCGAAATTATTACCTCAAGGTGAAGTTGAGGATGAGGCTGATCTTGCCCTTCTTGAAGCGCGCGATCTGCTCTTTGCGCGCTTACTTCAGTACAGAGCGTTTAAAGAGATTGCGGCAACTTTTGCAGAACGGATAGCTCTAGCAGAGAAGAGTTTCCCTCGAACCACAGCCTTAGAGGCACATTTTGCAACTTTGCTTCCAGAAGTTTTAATCGGAGTTGGCCCCGAGCGTTTTGCGGTTTTAGCTGATCGGGTGCTCTATCCAAAAGCGCCTCCATTAGTTTCTGTCGAACATATTCATCGCCCTCTTGTTAATGTTGCCGAACAGACCAAGTTCGTAGCCGCTGCGCTACGTCTTGCAAAGTCTCTCTCTTTCCGAGCTCTAATTCACGATGCGGAAGAACCGATGGTTATCGTCGCTCGCTTTCTTGCTTTGCTAGATCTCTACCGTTCAGGAGCGCTCAGATTTGAGCAACTTGAGGCCTTTACTGACCTCCAGATAAGTTGGGTAGGGCCAGCTGATGGCGAGATCGCTATCTCTGAAGAATTCGATATCCCAGTAGTTTTAGAGAGCGAAAACGGCGAGATTATTGAGAGCAAGGAAGAGCCAAATGAATGAATTACACCGTTCTATTGAAGCGATACTCATGGTTGTCGACGAACCAGTAACTGAGACAACCCTGGCTACCATCCTTGAACAGCCGGTAGATGCAATAGAAGGCGCAATTTCAGAATTGGTTAATAGCTTTGAAGGTCGAGGCTTTGAGCTTAAGAAGATCAACGGGGGATGGCGTTTCTACAGCCATCCAGATCAATCGAGCGTTGTTGAACGCTTTGTCCTTGATGGCCAGCAGAACCGGCTAACTCAAGCTGCACTTGAGACTTTAGCGGTCATTGCTTACCGCCAACCAATTTCAAGGGCCAGAGTTTCAGCGATCCGTGGAGTTAATGTAGAGGCAGTTATGAAGACCCTAGTAAATCGCGGCCTTGTAGAGGAATCTGGCCTGG
The DNA here is from genome assembly GCA_023262125.1 of Candidatus Nanopelagicaceae bacterium. The sequence goes on from JALRDT010000064.1 coordinate 7,479, forward strand.
AACATGAATCTGGTGCCATTCTCTATAAAACAACTAGCTACTTCCTTGAAAGACTCGGCCTTAATTCCATTGAAGACTTACCGGCTCTGGCCCCTTATCTACCGGATTTAGCTGCCTTAGACGAGGTATTAGATTCTTTAACCGATTAGTTCAAGCAGTGACCTTGCGATAAAATATGCCCATCCTCTGGAGCTCTCTCCAGAGATTCGAAAGATGGGAATCTTGCGGTTATGGCTATTCGCTTAAATAAATATATCGCCGATGCTGGTGTAACTAGCCGTCGCGGTGCCGATTCATTGATTGAGGCTGGCCGCGTAAAGGTAAATGGCAAACGAATTACCGAATTGGGCTATAAAGTTGATGAAAAGTCTAAAGTAGAGGTTGATGGTGAGACAATCGCAAGCTCTTCATCTAAAACTTATTTAGCACTTTATAAGCCGCGAGGTGTTTTATCTACTATGTTCGACCCAGATGGTCGTCCATCTTTAGCTGAGTTGGTGGATTTTCGAAAAGAGCGACTTTTTCATGTCGGCCGCCTAGATAAGGACTCAGAAGGTCTAATTCTTTTAACTAACGATGGGGATGTAACTTTTAGGGCCACCCACCCAAGCTATGGACTTGAGAAGACCTATTTAGTTCAGTTCGAGGGTGAACTTCCGAGAGATGCTAAATCCATCCTGACAAAGGGGGTCGAATTAGAAGATGGGATCGCACGAGTTACAGGATATAAAGAGCTACCAAATAATTGGGTTGAACTTAAAATCCACGAGGGTAGGTATCACATTATTCGTCGATTAATGGATGCGATCGGCGTGAAAGTTCTTCGATTAGTAAGAAGTCAGTTTGGCCCGATCCTATTGGGTGATTTAAAAGAGGGGCGTTGGCGGGACCTAAATGACGTTGAAGTGGCTAATTTATATAAGGCTTTAGCTCTTTAACCTTTTGTTTATATATCGCTTTTATTCGAAAATCAATATATCGATAAATCGTTACGAATTAATATCGAAAACATATTTATCGACATTTAGATGCGTAAAAACATCCACAAATATAAATTTATCGATATTTGTCAGAATCGATTTTACGAAGAATCATAGAGAAGGATTGGAAGAGAATTCCGATTTGTCGATAAAACAAGAAGTCGGAATAACGTTAATAGTAAATCCAACGAATTGTGGAAAAGGAAAGGTAAACTCTCGACATGAACTTGAGAGCTATTAGAGGGGCGATTCAAGTAGAGGCTAATACTCCCGAGGAGATCGCATCAGGAGTTAAAGAGCTACTGCCTGCCATTTTGCAGGCCAATAATCTAACCGCAGATGATGTTATCTCAGTGATTCTTACCTGCACGCCAGATCTAAATGCTGCCTTTCCTGCTGCCTTTGCCAGAGAGATTGGTTTTGGCGCCGTGCCACTTTTATGTGCGGTCGAGATGGATGTCCCCGGCGCATTACCGCTGGTTATTCGTGTGATGCTTCATGCGCAGCTTAAATCGGTTGCCAATCATGTTTATCTTCGAGGGGCCACTTCGCTACGTAAAGATTTAGCCCAATAAGGTTGCAAGGTTGTATCTGAATCTATGAAAATTGTAGTTATTGGAGCCGGTCTAATCGGCACATCAATTGCCTTGGGCGCAAAGCGGGCTGGAGCAGAGGTCCAACTTTTTGATGAAGATGGCCGCGCACAGAATTTAGCTAACGACTTAGTCGAATCAGTTGTAATTGAAGATCCTACTATTGTGGTCATTGCGACGCCGACAAGTGCGCTTTCGGGTGTAGTAAATAGATACAAAAATCTGTATCCAAAGTCAACGTTTATAGATATAGGTAGCACAAAAACTAAAGTTAAAGTAGAAGTACAAACAGATAAAGCGCTATCTAAACGTTTTTGTCCTACCCATCCAATGGCAGGAAGAGAGCTTGATGGGGCAGAGGCGGCGCAATCTGATCTCTTTGTAGGAAAGAGTTGGATCATTACTCCACTTCCCGAAACATCTGGAGAATCTATAGCGTTGGTAAAAGAGCTAATCGAAAAGCTAGGCGCCAGAGTTATAGCTATGAGCCCAGAAGATCATGATTCTGCGGTAGCTTCGGTAAGCCATCTCCCACAGATAATTTCATCGCTATTAGCTGCCCAATTAGAGAATAAAAGTCCGGAATTCCTTGCTCTTGCAGGTTCTGGGGTTATGGATACCACGCGGATCGCCGGTTCTAATCCCGATCTTTGGCGGGAGATACTTCGTTTGAATCGTGAGGCAATCGAACCCCTTTTAAAAGATTTCCAAAAAGATTTATCGACATTAATCGACAATTACGATGTCGAAAACGTTTTACACCGTGGCCGTAAAGGTCGCCACCTATTGCCAGGAAAGCATAGAAGCGCTTCTCGTAATTACACCTACTTGCCTGTAGTGCTCGAAGATAAGCCAAATCAGTTGGCTCTGTTATTTGATGAATGTGCAAAAGCTAATGTAAACGTGGAAGATATCACTATTGAACATTCACCAGAGCAAGAGACAGGTCTAGTTTTGCTAGCTTTAAGCGCACCAAATGCAGAGTTGCTACAGAAACATTTAGCAACTTCAGGTTGGCGCGTGCATCCTCCAAGATCGGAGAAGTAAATGCCGATCATTGTTGCAATGGATGGCCCGAGCGGGGCAGGCAAATCTAGTTCGTCTAAAGCTTTAGCAAAAAGAGCAAATTGGGCTTATTTGGATACTGGTGCGTTGTATCGCGGCGCAACCTGGCTAGCATTAAATAAGAATATTACTGACCAAGCCGAATTGGTTTTAGCACTTCGAGAGGAAAAGTTATCTTTTAATGCTGATCCAAATAAGCCAAATTTAAAGTGCGGCAAAGTTGATATTACTGATGCGATTAGAAGTGAAGAGATAACTTCTAACGTATCAACTTTCGCGGCCATGCCAGAAGTTCGGGCTGAATTGTTGACTCTGCAAAGAAAAATAATTGATGAAGCAGAACGTGGAATTGTTGTAGAAGGACGCGACATTGGCACGGTAGTTGCTCCTCAAGCTCAATTAAAGGTTTATCTAACTGCAGATTTAGAGGCGCGCGCTAAACGTCGTGAAGCAGAGTTAAATACCGAAAAAGATTTAACTTCATCTTTAGCCATCAGAGATGAGAAAGATTCAACTAGAACAACCTCTCCACTCGAGAAGGCGATTGATGCAGTTGAAATTGATTCGACTGAAATTAATTTAGAAGAGACAGTTGAGTTGATTTGGGAGCTTTTAAAGGAACGACAATTACTCGGCTTACCAATTGTGGCTATTCTTGGTAGACCAAACGTTGGAAAATCGACTTTAATTAATCGTTTTCTTGGTAGACGCGAAGCGATAGTCGAAGACGTTCCTGGTGTCACCAGAGATCGAGTCCGATATGAGTGCGAATGGAATTCTAGAGAATTTATATTGATGGATACCGGAGGATGGGAATCACATCCGGATGGAATTTCTATTGGAGTAAGTGCTGGCGCAGAGATTGCAATTCAAGAAGCCGATGTCATTTTATTTGTGGTAGATGCTCAGGTAGGTGCGCAAACTGAAGATGAAGCGATGGTTGATGCGCTTCGCAAATCCAAGAAGAAGGTTTTCTTAGTTGCAAATAAAGTTGATTCTCCAAAGGAAGAAGCTGATGCTCATTCATTATGGAACTTGGGTCTTGGTGAGCCGCACTTTGTGACTGCCTTGCACGGAAAGGGCAGTGCGGACTTACTTGATCTAGTTGTTTCATCATTACCAGAAGTTGGCAGTGCGATAGTTAAAGATAATCATCGCAAGGTAGCTTTAATTGGTAGACCAAACGTTGGTAAATCAAGTTTGTTAAATGCAATTGCGGGCGAGCAGTTGTCTTTAGTTGATGATAAAGCGGGAACTACACGTGATCCAGTTGATTCTTTAATTGAATTCGGTGGATCTACTTGGCGCTTTGTCGACACGGCAGGAATAAAGAAACGCGCTAATCAAGCAAGCGGTAGTGATTACTACTCAATTTTAAGAACTCAAGTTGCGCTAGAAAGAGCTGAAGTAGTTGCGCTAGTGCTAGATGCATCTGAGCCCATGACCGAGCAAGATTTGAAAATCATCAGCATGGTAGAAGATGCAGGCAAAGCTCTGGTATTAGTTATGAATAAATGGGATCTCGTTGATGAAGATCGCCGTATCGCATTGGACAAGGAACTTGATCGCCACTTAACACATATAACTTGGGCGCAACGAGTTAACGTTGCCGCAAAAACAGGCTGGCATCGAGATCGCTTAGCGCCAGCGCTGCGAACCGCTCTTGCATCATGGGAGACCCGCGTTCCAACTGGAAAATTAAATTCCTTCCTTGGTGCGTTAATTGGTGCCACGCCACCTCCGGTTCGCGGCGGAAAGCAACCAAAGGTTTATTACGCCACCCAAGCTGGCATCGCACCGCCGAAGTTTGTGGTCTTTACAAACGATTGGATCGAACCACCATATAGACGCTTCATTGAGCGAAAGCTTCGAGAAGAGTTTGGCTTTGAAGGTAGCCCAGTTCAAGTTTCGGTAAAGGTAAGAGAGCGCGATTGATGTTTACGATCCCGAACTTCCTCTCAATGCTTCGTGGCGCATTAATTCCGGTATTCCTTATTTTGGCAGGCGATGGTCGCGACGCCTTGGCGCTACTGGTGCTAGCCATAGCTAGTTTGACGGATTACTTCGATGGGAAAGTAGCTAGATGGCTACATCAAGAATCTGCATTAGGTGCAATTCTTGACCCACTCTTTGATCGTTTTTATATCGCTGCATCTCTATACGTGCTTTGGGATCGCCAAATTTTCCCTACTTGGTTAGTTCTGATGCTGATCCTACGAGATGCCCTTTTGCTGTTGGTCAATCTGCAATTGAAACGTAAGAATTTGCCGCTCTTGGTAGTTAATTACATTGGAAAGGCTGCGACCTTTAATCTGCTCTACGCCTTCCCATTGCTCTTTCTCTCACAGAGCGAAGGTTGGCTTGGCACGCTTGGGTACCTCTTCGGGTGGGCATTTAGCGTATGGGGAATTGCGCTTTACCTAATTACCGGAATTTGGTACTTTCTATCTGGCTGGAAAAGTATTAGATTTCCCAACGGATTAATCGTCAAGGATTAAGAGAAGCTAAAACAAGCTAAGACAAGCTAAGAGAAGTTAAAAGAAACAAGGAGCGCCAAAGTGTCAAACGTGCCAGGAAATCTTCAGTACTCAAAGGATCACGAGTGGGTAGAAGGCCTAGGTGGCAATCGATACAAAATTGGCATTACTGATTATGCGCAAGGCGCTCTCGGAGATATCGTCTATGTGCAATTACCAAAAGTAGGCGAATCTGTTTCTGAAGGCGCGGTTTGTGGTGAGATTGAATCAACCAAGAGCGTTTCAGAATTATTTTCACCGGTAACCGGAACTGTTGTTGCAATTAATGAGCAATTAGATTCCGCGCCAGAGACTTTAAATTCAGATCCATACGGCGCCGGCTGGATTGCTGAGATCGAGGTCTCAACACCTTCGACTTCATTGATGGATGCTGCCGGTTATACCGCTCTAATCGGTTAAAACCTCCACTTGACGGTAACCCCCGTAACTCGTTAAGTTCGCCCTCAAGGTTTAGTTAACGTAAATAGCTTAAAGGGGTGAGAAATGCCAGAGATTGAGTATGAGGTCACCTCTACTATCAATCTTGGATTGCGTTCAGTTGATTCTGAAGAGGCGCTAGAGCAGCTCACTTCTGAAGAGCGAAACGTTATTTCCCAATTAAACCCAGAATCTGCGATG
>JALRDT010000110.1 GCA_023262125.1 Candidatus Nanopelagicaceae bacterium
CTAAAGAATTCCCAGATGTAACTACCGATTACTTACATGTTGATGCCGCATCTATGTTCTTAGTTACTAACCCGGAGCGATTTGATGTCGTGGTTACGGATAATCTTTTTGGTGACATTCTTACCGATATCGCAGCAGCAATCTGTGGAGGGATTGGCCTTGCGGCATCTGGAAATATCAATCCAACCGGCGCCTTTCCATCAATGTTCGAACCAGTTCATGGTTCAGCACCCGATATTGCAGGAAAGCAATTAGCTGACCCAACTGCAACAATCATGTCCGTTGCGATGATGCTTGATCATTTGGGTTTTGCTGCAGCAGCGCGCGAAGTAGAGGCAGCAGTTGCCGCAGACTTAGCAGTACGCGGCGATAAGAAGCGTTCGACATCTGAAATTGGCGATGCATTAGTAAAGGCGCTTTCATAATGACAATCAAAATCTCACTTAATCCAAATGCACTTTCTGCAGCAGAGCGCGATAAGAAAGTAGCTGAAGGTGGCTTCGGTAAGTATTACACCGACCATATGGTGGTTTGTGAATGGGATGAGAAAACTGGTTGGGGAACTCCAGAGTTAAAAGCTTATGGTCCAATTACATTAGATCCTGCAACTGCAGTTTTTCATTATGGTCAGGAAATTTTCGAAGGCATGAAGGCTTATCGCCAACCAGATGGTGGTGTTGCGCTATTTCGTCCAGAAGCTAACGCAAAACGTTTTAATCGAAGTGCAAAGCGCTTAGCGCTACCTGAGATGCCAGAAGAACTTTTCTTAGAAACGATAAATGCATTAGTTTCACAAGACATAGGTTGGGTTCCAAATAAAGTAGGCGAATCTCTTTATATCCGCCCCTTCATGATTGCAACTGAAGTTGGCCTAGGAGTTAGACCATCTAATAAAGCTACATATATTTTGATAGCTACTCCGGCTGGCGCATATTTTGATCCATCTAAAGCGGTAACAGTCTGGATTTCAACGGAATATGTTCGTGCTGCACCTGGTGGAACTGGTGAGGCAAAGTGCGGCGGTAATTACGCAGCATCATTAGTTGCGCAGAAAGCTGCTGCTGCAGAAGGTTGCGATCAAGTTGTCTGGCTTGATGCAGTTGAACGCAAATGGATTGAAGAGATGGGCGGGAAGAATCTTTATTTTGTTAAAGGAAATAAAGTGGTAACTCCAAAGCTCACCGGAACTTTGCTACCTGGAATTACCCGAGATTCAATTCTCTCTGTTGCCCGCGATTTAGGTTATGAAACCGAAGAAGTTATGCTTTCAGTCGATGATTGGAAAAATGGAATCGAATCTGGAGAAATTACAGAGACATTTGCTTGTGGCACTGCAGCAGTAGTTTCACCTATCGGTGCAGCTAAATCAAAGTGGGGCACTTGGGTAACTGGCGACGGTAATCCAGGAAAAATCACAATGAAGATTCGCGAAACTCTACTTGGAATCCAACATGGACAGGTAGAAGATAAATATGGCTGGGTAAAAAGAGTTAAGTAATGGCTATCTCAGATAATTTCCATGTCTATGACACCACGCTTCGCGATGGTGCTCAGCAAGAAGGTCTAAATCTAAGTGTTCACGATAAATTACAGATCGCACGCCACTTAGATGATCTTGGCGTTGGATTTATCGAAGGTGGTTGGCCTGGAGCAAATCCAAAAGACACTGAATTCTTTGAGCTGGCCAAGAGAGAGCTAAAGTTAAAGAACGCTACCTTTGTTGCATTCGGTGCAACTCGTCGCGCTAACACTAAAGCAGCAGATGATCCGCTGATTGCAGCGTTACGTAACTCTGGTGCACCAGTTGTAACGATGGTGGCAAAAGCACATGATCGCCATGTTGATTTAGCTCTTAAAACTACCCTTGAAGAGAATCTGAATATGATCAAGGATTCAATTCAGCATTTAAAGAGCGAAGGACAGAGAGTTTTCATTGATGCCGAACATTTCTTTGATGGATACCGCGCAAATCGTGATTATGCATTAGAAGTAGTCCGAGTATCAGCAGAAGCAGGAGCAGATGTAATCGCACTTTGCGATACCAACGGTGGCATGTTGCCAGATGAAATTGCGGATGTAGTTCATGACATTTTAGGTGCATCATCAGCGCGTCTTGGAATTCATTGCCACAATGACACAGGCTGTGCGATTGCTAACTCAATGGCAGCGGTTGCAGCTGGTGCTACACATGTACAAGGAACAATCAATGGTTACGGTGAGCGCACTGGTAATGCCGATCTAGTTTCAATTATCGCTAACTTAGAATTAAAGAAAGATAAGAAGTTATTACCAGATAATTTGCTCCGCGAATCTTTCCGAATCTCGCATGCAATTGCTGAAGTTACAAATGTGGCGCCATCTGCGCGTCAACCATATGTCGGTGTATCTGCCTTTGCTCACAAAGCAGGGCTACATGCATCTGCTATTAAAGTAGATCCAAATCTTTATCAACATGAAGATCCAGCAAGCGTTGGTAACGATATGCGCATGTTGGTCTCTGACATGGCAGGCCGCGCTTCAATTGAATTAAAGAGTCAAGAACTGGGCGTTGATTTAGGCGGAGATAAAGAGCTAATCACTCGCATTGTTGAACGTGTTAAAGATATGGAATCAAAGGGCTTTACCTTTGAAGCTGCAGATGCCTCTTTCGAATTGTTGGTTCGTGAAGAGATCGCACAGAAGCGACCATCGTTTTTCAATGTTCAACATTGGTTAACCAGTGTTGAAAGTGACGAAAAGGGAAATATCGTCACTAAAGCAGAAGTCACTGTTGCTGCAAATGGAGAATCGTTAGTTTGCTTAGGTTCTGGAAATGGTCCAGTTAACGCTTTTGATACTGCGCTACGTTCAGGACTTTTGAAACTCTATCCAGAGTTATCAGAACTTGAATTAACAGATTACAAAGTTCGTATATTGGAAGGTCGCTTAGGTACCGGTGCGATTACACGCGTACTTGTTGAGACTTCAGATAAGAATGGCGCTTGGAACACAGTTGGTGTTCACGAGAACGTTATTGCTGCATCTGCAATGGCATTAGAAGACGCACTTACCTATGGCTTAATCCGTCAAGGACGTCGCCCTGAGTAGACTGCATACATGCAGAACGCGATTGAAGCATTTACAACATATTTAAATCGCGAACGCTCACTTTCAGATAACACCATCCGCGCATATATCGGTGATCTGGAATCCTTTTCAACACATTTAAAAGCTTTAGGTGTAGAAGATTTAAATGCACTAAATATCAGTCATTTAAGAAGTTGGCTTGCCAATCAACAGAGTAAAGGCGCGTCTCGAACTACGCTTTCAAGAAGAGCAACTTCATTAAAGTTATTTACCAAGTGGGCCTATAAAGAAGGATTTATTCCAAGTGATGTTGGCTTTAATTTGGCTACGCCTAAAGCGCACCGAATCTTGCCAGAAATAGTTGATGCCAAAACTGCCGATACTGCGATGCAAGCTCTAGAGGCTGCAGCAGAAGAAACGGGTGAGTTAACTGCAATTCGAAATCTAGCGATGGTTGAGATGCTTTATGCATCTGGCGCACGTGTCTCTGAATTATGCGGTTTAAATTTAAGAGATATTGATTACGAGAGATCCACTATTCGGGTAATTGGTAAAGGAAGTAAAGAGCGGGTAATTCCAATTGGAAGACCAGCTGTCGCAGCGCTTGATAAATGGCTCGCAGTAAGAAATCAGGTGGCAAATGAAAAGAGCGGGGAAGCGCTATTTCTTGGAGCGCGTGGAAAAAGAATTGATCAAAGACAAGTCCGCGAAGTTGTTTATAAAACAATTGAATTAGGACCACATGCACTTCGCCACTCAGCTGCGACACATTTATTAGAAGGCGGAGCAGATTTAAGAACAGTTCAAGAAATCCTTGGCCATGCATCGCTTTCGACTACTCAGATTTACACCCATGTTTCAGCCGAAAGATTGCATTCAGCCTTTAAACAAGCGCATCCCAGAGCCTGATTTCTCAATTTTCTAGCCCACAGATAGAATTTCGCCCGCACTGAAAGGTTTAGGCCAATCAGTGACATCACAGCATCAACCCTCCAGATTTATCTGTTCGGGGATGAACCTCGGTCTTACTTAGGTGAGCACAGTTCAAACGATGCGAGGGAGCCAAACAAATCGTTTAGCTCGACAACCGAGTGCAGAAAAAGTTAGAAACTTTTTCTGAAAAAGGAGCGTGCCCAAGTGGCAGTTGTAACAATGCGCGAACTCCTCGACAGCGGTGTTCACTTCGGACATCAGACACGTCGTTGGAATCCAAAGATGAAGCGTTTTATCTTCACAGAACGCAACGGCATCTACATCATCGACATCCAGCAATCATTGGGTCTAATTGATTCAGCATATGAATTCGTTAAAGACACAGTTGCAAAGGGTGGAAACATTCTTTTCGTTGGAACAAAGAAGCAAGCACAAGAACCAATCATTCAACAGTCACAGCGAGTAGGTATGCCATCTGTAACTGAACGCTGGTTAGGCGGCATGCTTACCAATTTTCCAACTGTTTACAAGCGAATCCAGCGCCTTAAGGAATTGGAAGCACTTGAAGCAGCAAACGATCAGCTACTTACAAAGAAAGAACTTCTAGTTCTTCGTCGCGAACGCGAGAAGCTAACCAAGAACCTTGACGGTATTCGCAACATGACCAAGCTGCCTGCAGCAATCTGGGTTGTAGATACCAAGAAGGAGCACCTTGCAGTTCAGGAAGCTAAGAAGTTAGGTATTCCAGTTATTGCAATCTTGGATACAAATTGCGATCCAGATGAAGTTGATTACAAGATTCCAGGTAATGACGATGCAATCCGTTCAATCGGTCTGCTAACTCGCGTTATCGCTGATGCGATTGCAGCTGGCCTACAGGCACGTTCTGCACAAGCATCAAAGAGCGCTGAAGAAAACAAGGATGGCGCAGTTGCAGAAGTTGCAGCGGGCGAACCACTTGCTGATTGGGAGAAAGAAATTCTCGAAGGAGCGACTGAATCAAAGTGAGTTACACAGCAGAAGATGTAAAGCGTTTACGCGAAGCAACTGCAGCAGGAATGCTGGATTGCAAGAAAGCGCTTGATGAAGCAAATGGAGATTTCGACAAAGCTGTAGAAATCATTCGTGTCAAAGGCCTAAAAGGCGTTACCAAGCGAGAAGGACGTACAACTTCTAATGGTTTAGTTGTTGCAAAGTCATCTGGAGATCTTGGCGTAATGCTCGAACTTAACTGCGAAACTGATTTCGTAGCTAAAGGCGATCGCTTCCAAGCACTTGGCGATGAATTGGTAGATCACTTACTAAAAGTGAAAAGCGCAGATATTGCAGCTTTCCTTTCATCAGAAATTGCACCAGGACGTTCTGTACAGCAGCATGTTGATGAAGCAAATGCGACTCTTGGTGAGCGCATCGAAGTTCGTCGCGTAACTGTTTACGAAGGTGGACCTGTAGGTATTTATCTACATAAGACCAGCCCAGATTTGCCTCCACAAGTTGGCGTTCTAATTTCGCTTACTAAGGAAGCAATTGAAGTTGGTCGCGATGTTGCACAACACATCGCAGCTTTTGCACCACAATTCGTAAAGCGTGAAGATGTTCCAGCCGATCTAATCGAGAACGAACGTCGTATCGCTGAAGAGACTGCTCGTGAAGAAGGTAAGCCAGAAGCAGCGCTTTCTAAGATTGTAGAAGGTCGCGTTACCGGTTTCGTAAAGGAAGTTTCACTTCTTGAGCAGGCATTCGCAAAGGATGCAAAGAAGACTGTCCAGCAGATTCTTGATGAGGCGCAAACCGCGGTTAAGGCCTTCTCACGTTTCCGCGTTGGTCAGTAATAAACTAACTTCAAGTTAGTTAGAGTTTTAAAGAGAAGTTGAAAGGAGCACTTATGCCAGGTTATGGAAGAGTGCTCCTTAAACTTTCTGGAGAAGTTTTTGGCGGCGAAAAGGGCATCGGAGTTGATCCAGATGTTGTTCAAGCAATTGCAAAACAGATTGCAGATGTTGTTAAAAACGGAACTCAAGTAGCAATCGTGGTCGGTGGCGGTAATTATTTCCGAGGCGCCGAATTACAAACTCGCGGCATGGAGCGCTCTAGAGCTGACTACATGGGCATGCTCGGAACTGTAATGAACTGCTTAGCGCTACAAGATTTTCTTGAAAAACAAGGCGTAGATACCCGAGTGCAAACTGCAATTTCAATGGGGCAAGTTGCTGAGCCATACATTCCACGCCGAGCAATTCGCCACTTAGAAAAAGGTCGCATAGTTATTTTCGGTGCAGGCGCTGGAATGCCATTCTTCACAACTGACACCGTTGCAGCACAGCGCGCACTTGAAATTGGTGCCAATGCTTTGTTACTTGCAAAGAGCGGTGTTGATGGTGTTTACAACGCAGATCCTCGTAAAGATGCCAACGCCAAAAAATTCGACAAGATTTCATACGATGAAGTGCTTTCTAAATCATTAGCAGTTGCAGATGCCGCAGCATTTAGCCTTTGCCGTGAAAACAAATTACCGATTGTGGTCTTTGATTTAATGAACAATGGAAATATTGCTCGCGCCGTTAAGGGCGAAAAAATCGGAACACTAGTTAATTAAGGACACCCCATGAGCGACATAACAACCATCATGAGTGATGGCGTAAGTAAAATGAATAAGGCTGTAGATGTAGCTAAAGAAGATTTGGCTTCTATTCGCACTGGCCGCGCTCATCCATCACTTTTCAATAAAGTAATTGTTGATTATTACGGCGCACCGACTGCGCTTAATCAGCTTGCATCTGTGCAAGTTCCAGAAGCACGTGTAGCAATTATTAATCCTTTCGATAAAGGTGCGATGGCCTCGATTGAAAAAGCGCTTCGCGAATCTGATTTAGGCGTAAATCCAAGCAATGATGGTGTTTCAATTCGCATTAATTTCCCGCAGCTAACCGAAGAGCGCCGCAAGGAATACATCAAACTGGCTAAATCAAAAGGCGAAGATTCAAAGGTTTCAATTCGAAATATTCGCCGATCAGTTAAAGAAGCGCTAGAAAAACTGGAAAAAGATGGTGCTATTTCTAAAGATGATTTAGCTCGAGCTGAAAAAGAGTTAGAGAAGCACACTGGTGATCACACCACGAAGATTGACGAACTTCTTAAGCATAAAGAAGCTGAACTTCTAGAGGTCTAATGAGCGACCTGCACTCAATCAACGAGGCAATTAATAAGCGCGCTGGGCGCAAATTACTGCCGTCGATTGCGGTTTCGCTTTCGTTAATTGCGCTTATCTGGGCGCTCCTTTCATTCTTTCGATTTGGAATTGCAATTGTGGTTGCCGTTGCAGTGTCACTTGCAATCAGAGAGTTAGCTTCCGCATTTAGCACTACCGATACTTATGTTTCTTATAGATCCCTGCTAATTAGCACTATTGGTTTATCCGCTGCCACTTGGTTTGGTGGGATTCGTGCGCTTGCACTCGGAGTAGCAATCGCACTTGGACTTATTTTGATTGGGTTACTTCGAAAAGGTCCTAAAGGTTTTGTTAAAAGCGCCAGCGCATCGATATTTTCACTTGTATATCTGCCATTTTTAATGTGCTTTGCAATATTGCTTGCTAGACCATCAACTGGTTTTGGCAATGTGATGACTTTAATCATTCTGGTTTCTTGCAACGATACCTTTGGCTATTTAGTTGGCGTATTAATTGGAAAGCATCCAATGGCACCGCACATTTCGCCGAAGAAATCATGGGAGGGTTTAGCAGGATCAATTATTTTTACTTCAATTGGTGGCTATTTAGCTTTTACTTATCTACTTGAATTAAATGGTTGGATTGGTGCAGGCATTGGATTAATTGCAGTTATAACAGCCACCACAGGTGACTTAATCGAATCATCAATTAAACGCGATTTTGCTATTAAAGATATGGGTAATTTATTACCGGGTCATGGTGGAATCATGGATCGTTTGGATTCAATAGTCTTAACTGCACCTGCGCTCTGGTTAGTTTTAGAGCTAGTTAAGTATTACTCATGAGTGATACCGATAGAGTTTTTCTAGAATTTCAAGAACCTAAACAGAAGAAGAAAGCTCCTAAACACCTTGCTGATATGAGCAAGGAGGAGCGTAAAGCGCTCTGCGAAGAACTTGGTATTCCTGCATTTAGAGCAAATCAAGTTGCAGTTCATTACTACACCCATTTAGAAACTGATCCTGAAAAATGGAGTGACATTCCCGCAGATATGAGACAGAAGCTGTCGGATTCATTTACTCCAAAGTTAATGGAATTAGTTCGCACTCTGCAGACTGATAGTGGTTTGACTAGAAAAGATTTGTGGCGATTACATGATGGTACTTTGGTCGAATCAGTTTTAATGAAATATCCAGATCGTGCAACGGTTTGTATTTCATCACAAGCAGGCTGTGGCATGGCTTGCCCATTCTGCGCAACTGGCCAAGGTGGTTTAAAGCGAAATTTAACTGCAGGAGAAATTACAGAGCAGATTGTTAATGCAGCAAGACTTTGTGCATCGGGCGAAATGGGTGGAGAGCCGATTCGTTTATCAAATATAGTCTTTATGGGAATGGGGGAGCCGCTAGCTAATTACAAAGCAGTGGTACAGACCATTCGAAACATTACTTCACCTAATCCAGATGGATTAGGTATTTCTGCTCGTTCAGTAACTTTATCTACAGTTGGTTTAGTTCCTGGCGTTGAGAAATTTACTGACGAGGGATTACCGGTAACGTTGGCAGTTTCACTACATACTCCAGATGACGAACTTCGTGATTCATTGGTGCCAATTAATACTCGGTATAAAGTTCGCGAAATTTTGGCGGCAGCTGACGCATATGCAAAGAAGACCGGACGACGTTACTCAATCGAGTATGCGTTAATTAAAGATATTAATGATCAAGCTTGGCGCGCTGATTTATTAGGCAAATTACTTAAGAGCCGAAATGCTCATGTTAATTTAATTCCGCTTAATCCAACCCCAGGTTCTAAGTGGACTGCATCTCGTCCGGCCGACCAGAAGGAATTTGTGAGAGTTCTTGAAAGCTATGGCGTTCCAGTCACGGTCCGCGATACCCGTGGCCGTGAAATCGATGGCGCCTGTGGCCAATTAGCCGCCAGCGAATCTTCAAATAAATAACTTTTTTCACTAAAGTAGCGCGCATGGAAAAAATTGCGAATTTCATCAACGGCAAATCAGTTCAATCTTCATCTGGAGAGACCACTCAAATTGTCGATCCTTCAACAGGTAAGGCTTATGCAGAGGCGCCAAAATCAAATCAAGCAGATATTGATGCAGCGATGTCTGCAGCAGCCACTGCATTTGAAGAGTGGCGCGACACCACACCTTCAGAGCGTCAACGAGCTCTATTAAAAATTGCTGATGCAATTGAATCTCGTGCTGAAGAATTTATCGCAACTGAATCAAAGAACACCGGAAAACCACTTGGTTTAACTGCATCGGAAGAGATTCCACCAATGGTTGATCAAATTCGTTTCTTCGCAGGTGCCGCTCGTAATTTAGAAGGTAAATCAGCTGGCGAATATATGCGCGGGATGACCTCTTATATTCGTCGCGAACCAATTGGTGTTTGCGCCCAAGTTACACCTTGGAACTATCCGATGATGATGGCAGTCTGGAAGTGGGCTCCAGCTATTGCAGCAGGTAACACTGTTGTTCTAAAACCATCTGAGACCACTCCAATGTCAACAATCTTGATGGCAAATGTAATGAGTGAATTCTTACCAAATGGCGTTTTCAATGTAGTCACAGGCGAGCGCGAAACCGGCAAGATGTTAATTGATCATTCAACACCTGCCATGGTTTCGCTAACTGGTTCTGTTCGCGCAGGTATGCAAGTTGCTGAAGCTGCTTCAAAATCATTAAAGCGAGTTCACCTAGAACTAGGCGGCAAAGCACCAGT
>JALRDT010000035.1 GCA_023262125.1 Candidatus Nanopelagicaceae bacterium
ATGTTGAGTATTCAATTTATTGCCATAGCGGCCGCCGATCAATGATTGCGGCAAACAAAATGGCGGAAACTGGTTTTACAAAGCTTACGAATTTGCAAGATGGAATTATCTCCTGGCAGGCAGCAGGTTTTCCATTGGTGACTAATTGATGAGAGTTGTGATTATTGGAGGAGTTGCGGGCGGAATGTCTGCTGCAACTCGACTTCGACGCTTGAATGAATCTGCTGAAATCATTGTCCTCGAGCGCTCTGGCCATGTCTCTTATGCAAATTGTGGTCTGCCCTATTACGTAGGCGGAGTTATTGCGGAAGAAGAGAAGCTCTATCTACAAACACCAGAATCTTTACACAAACGTTTTCGACTTGATGTGCGCGTACACAATGAAGTAATTGAAATCTCCTCAGAAAAAAAGGTTGTAATCTCGCGAGATTTGATTAGCGGCACTGAAACAGAAATTAGTTTTGACAAGTTAATTCTAAGTCCTGGCGCGACTCCAGTGATCCCACCGATACCTGGCATCGAACGCGCTCTTTCACTGCGAACCGTGGAAGATGTATTGCGCATCCATGATGAAGTAGAGACAAAACCTAAAAGCGCAGTCGTAATTGGTGGCGGATTTATCGGCGTGGAAATGGCTGAAAATTTAATTCATAAAGGAATTAAGACTTCTTTAATTGAAGCCCTTCCACAAGTCTTAGGTCCTTTGGATCCAGAAATGGCAGAGATTGTTCATAAGGAAATGCGCAAGCATGGAGTTGATTTACATCTTGCGAATTCCGTTAAAGAAATAACCGACAGAGAAGTAATACTTTCAGATGGCACTAGGGTCGAAGCTGAAGTAATAATCGCCGCCATCGGCGTTAAACCAGATATTCACTTAGCTAAAATCGCCGGGGTTGCCATTGGCGAAAAAGGCGGCATCGCCGTTAATGCCTTCAATCAAACCAGCAATCCAGATATTTATGCAATTGGGGATGCAGCTGAGAAAAAAGATGAATTAAGTGGAGATAGCACTCTAATTCCATTGGCTAATTTGGCTAATCGCCACGGTCGAATTACCTCTGATCATATTGCAGGTAAGAAAGTTCGTGAAGTTGGGTCCATTGGAACTGCAATTGTAAAAGTTTTTGATTTGGCAGTAGCTACAACCGGGTGGTCTGCAAAACGTCTCTCCGCGGCCAATAAAACATTTAAGGAGATTCACACCCACCCAAATTCACATGCCACTTATTATCCAGGTGCAGTGCAGTTTTCAATGAAGTTGCTTTTTGATCCAACTAATGGAGAGATTCTCGGTGCGCAAGGAGTAGGTCGAGACGGCGTTGATAAACGAATTGATGTTATTGCAACAGCGATGCGTGGCGGAATTACTGCACCTGAATTAGCTGATTTGGAATTGGCATATGCCCCACCTTTTGGTTCAGCAAAAGACGCGGTAAATATGCTGGGGTATGTTGCAGAGAATGTAATTAATGGTCTTTCAGAAACAGCGCAGTGGAATGAAATCGATAAATACAGAAATGAGGGTTTTTCCTTTGTTGATGTTCGCTCTGCTACAGAATTTGCAAATGGCACAATTCCAGGTTCAATAAATATTCCTGTAGATGAGATGCGAGAACGTCATGCTGAAATTGCAAATAAGAAAGTAATAGTTAATTGCCAAGTAGGTCAACGTGGACATGTGGCAACTATGTTGCTTCGTTCCCTTGGTTACGATGCTAAGAATTTAGATGGTGGTTACTTGACTTGGATTAATTCACCAGCAGCAAGTAAAAATTAAGAAATCAAAGAACAAAAGAGGAAATCATGTGCTCACGAACTACCTGCTTTAATTGCAAAAAACCAACGTGGTCGGGTTGCGGAAACCATATCGAAATTGCGCTTGCGGGAATTCCAAAGAACCAACGTTGCAAATGCACAAAGGCAGAATTGGCTGCAGCTCGTGAAGCGAAGGGTGGCTTCTTCTCAAAACTCTTCGGCAAGAAGTAAAAGCGGAGATTTGTCCCCCGTTTCAGGTTGAATAGGGGCGTGCTTAAGCGTCGCCCTTTATCTGTAAATACTTACAGCTTTACTGAGGCGCAGAAATTAGCAATCAGTCACCGAAATAAACCATTAATAATTACGGGTGGTCCAGGTTCTGGAAAAACTACTGTTTTAATCGAAGCAGCAATTGCTCGAATAAATGAAGGTCAAGATCCAAATTCAATTTTAGTTTTAACTTTTGGCCGCGAAAGAGCATCTGAATTAAGAGATGCAATCGCGTTGCGCACTTCGCAGACCATGCTCGAACCACTTGCGCGAACATTTCATGCGCTAGCTCATTCGATATTAAAAGCAGAGGGCCATAATCCAATTTTGTTATCAGGTCCAGAACAAGAGGGCTGGATTCGCCAATTAGTAGATGGCGTTGAATGGCCAAAAGAGTTACAAGCAGCAATTCATACTCGTGGATTTACTCGCGAACTTCGTGACTTAATGCTTCGAGCGACCGAACGTGGATGGACGCCCGAAGATTTAGAGAAAAATGGCCAGAAATATAAAGAAGAGTTTTGGATTGCAGCTAGTAAATTCTGGAAGAGCTATATGGGAACTTTGATATTGGCAGATGCTGATCACGGAGAACCAAAAGAGCGCCTTGATTCTGCCCAATTAGTTTGGCGCGCAGCAAATGTAACCCGCAATGCCTTTAAGAATCAATTTAAAACTATCTTGGTAGATGAATTTCAAGAGAGCGATAAAGCACAAAGAGCTCTGCTAGAAAATATCGCAACCGATGATTTAGTTATAGCTTTAGATCAGTACAGCACAGTAGGTCGCTTTCGCGGCGCAGATCCTGATGGATTATCAGAAGCATTAGAGAAATTTAAGGCAAAAGGCGATGCCATACATTTATCCGAAAATTTCCGCGCCAGCACTGCAGTTCATCTCTTCTTAGAAAAAGTTGCAGGAGAATTTCCAAAAGCGCCAGAAATCCAAAGTTCAAGTGCAAATAACGCTGGTTTAGTAATGGCAGAGCGCTTTATTGATGGTGCAAATGAGGCGGCGTTTATCGCAGATAAGTTACAGAGAGCGCATCTCGAAGGCGGAATGAAATGGTCTGAAATGGCGGTAATTTTCAGATCGCCAGCACAAAGTGGTGCAGTCCGAAGCGCGCTTATGCGTTATGCAATTCCAGTTGCAGGCGAATTACAGGTGCTCTCTGAAAATGCATCTATTGCACCTTTCCTACTTCTAGCAGAGAGCGCTATCTCAGGAAAATTAGATCTAGCTGCCGCAGAGATTCTTTTAACTTCTGAATTTGGTGGCGCTGATTCGATTTCATTGCGACGAATTCGTAGAGAATTGGTCACCAAATACTCTAGTAAAACCGGGCTAACTGGATCTGAATTGATTCGTAAAGCAATAGTTACTGGTGAATTTGAAATCCCAAGTGGTGAATCCTTAAATAGAGTCCATCATTTATTTGATATCGCCGAACGCACCGCAAAGAAGAAAAGTACTCAACCTGAAGATTTGTTATGGGCAATTTGGTCAAATGCCAAAAATTCTGACAATGAATTAATCAGTGAGGCTTGGCGTAAGCTAGCGCTAAAAGGTGGCGTCCGAGGCGCCAATGCAGACCGCGACTTAGATGCAATGTTGCAACTATTTGAATCTGCTCGTCGATTTGGTCAAAGATTTAAGCGCTCTGATTTGGCTCAATTCTTTAAAGATATTAGTAAATCAGAAATTGCCGGAGATGTAATCACTGCAAAAGGTCAGCGACCAGATGTAGTTGAATTATTGACACCATTTTCAGCTAAAGGTCGTGAATGGAAATTAGTAGTAGTGGCTGGGGTTCAAGAGGGCATTTGGCCCAATTTAAGAATTCGCGGCTCATTATTAGGTTCAGAGCGTTTAGCCGAAAGAGATCGCAACCCAGATTTAGCTGCGATTGAACTGGAATTAGTTGCCAAAGCGGCTGTGGCGGTAGATGAATTACGCTTATTTTACGCGGCTATTTCGCGCGCCAGCCAAGAGCTGATAATCACCTCAATTGATAGAGAAGAAGATCAGCCATCTACTTATTTTGATTTTGCATTCGAATATTGCAATCCAGAGGCTGATTTAGAGGCAAAGCCAGAAATCAGCAGAGCGGAAAATTTATTAAGTGCTGCAAATGTGGTCTCAAAATTACGTAGAGAGCTATTAAAAAATAAATCAAAAGAGGCAGCAGCTACTCTTAAAGCGCTAGCTGAAGCCGGAATAACTGGTGCCAATCCAAATGATTGGTATGGCATAAAACCAATTTCATCAGAAGAACCTGCAGTTGCAGATGATCAACCAATCAAAGTCTCGCCAAGTGGTGTCGAAAAGTTTGATGAATGTCAATTACGTTGGTTCTTAGAAAGTCATGGCGGGCAAGATGGAAATTCCACCGCTCAGCTAATCGGAACCGTAATTCATAAATTCGCAGAGTTGGCAGAATCAAGCGAAGTAAATCTGGATAGCCAAATAGAACTATTAACTGCTAACTGGAAATTAGTTGACCCTGAAACAGGATGGATCTCTCGTACTTCTATGGGGCGCGCAGTATTGATGTTAAAGCGCTTCTATAAATATCGCGAATCTATGGCAGGAAAGCGCACCTTTAAAGAGAGCGAAGCTTCCTATAAATTCAATATTGGTCGAGCACTCATTTCCTGCAAAATCGATCGTATCGAAACTACAGTCGATGGCAAGTTGTACATAGTCGATTTCAAAACCGGAAAGAGCACAATCTCTCTTGAAGATGCTAAAACCGATGCTCAGATGCAGATTTATCAGTATGCAGTTGGTCCAGATGTAGCAGGCGCATCTTTGGTTTATTTAGATCATGAATTAAAGGGAAATAAAACACGCGATCAGTTGCCAATAGATCGAAAAGCGGTCGAAGAGCGAATCGAAAGAACTGCAGTCATGATGGGTGGAAAGCGCTATTTAGCAGTGAAAAATAGCAATTGCCAGTTCTGCAATGTCGCTAGCTCATGCCCAATCCAAATCGAAGGGCGTGGTTTATATGGTTAGTGCCAAAGAGATTTCAAAAGTCACCGGCAAAGAGCCAACACCCGAACAGATAGAAATCATCGAATCTGCGCTGCAACCGGCAGTAGTAATCGCTGGCGCTGGTTCAGGAAAAACTGAAACTATGGCGACCAGAGTGCTCTGGTTAGTTGCGAATGGCCATGCAAAACCTGAAGAGATTCTGGGTTTAACCTTTACAAGAAAAGCGGCGGCGGAATTAAAGAAGCGTATTAAGGACCGCTTAAAACAATTAAGAAAAGCTGGACTAATAGATCGAAACTTATCTATTGAGGTACCAGTAATGACTTATCACTCATATGCAGGCAATATTTTGCGGGAATATGGACTTCGTTTGGGAATAGACACTGACTCTGAGCTAATTGGTGAGGCTGTTGTTTGGCAACAAGCAGCAAAGGTACTTCGCAATTGGGATGATGAAGATTTTCAATATGAAGGCGCATTTAAAACTTTAGTCTCAGATTTATTAGGACTCACTAAGAGCGCTATGGAGCATGGAATCTCTGAAACAGAAATCATTGCAGAGAGCGAGAAAGTCTTAAGTCGAATATCAGAAATTCCTTCAGATAAAGATGTCGATAAAGTTAGATTGGTATTGCAACAAAGAATCAAATTACTAGAAATTTCAAAGCGACTTCGCGAAGAACGTATTGCAAGTGGTCAGCTTTCATTTGATGATCAAATGTTCTATGCCGCAAAACTTGCACAAGAAGTTGAGAAAGTCGGAGAACTAGAGCGCGCTAAATATCGAATAGTGCTCTTGGATGAATATCAAGATACTTCGCAATCACAGGTCCGAATGCTGTCTGCGCTATTTAGCAATGGACATCCAGTGATGGCCGTGGGTGATCCATACCAAGCTATTTATGGATGGCGTGGTGCGGCGATTGGAACAATAAAGAATTTCCATAATTCCTTTGTAGGCGCCGTTGGCAAAAAAGGAGAAAAAGCTGCCGAATATAGCCTTTCTAAGACTTTCCGCAATGATGTGGAAATTCTTAATTTGGCCAATGAAGTTGGCAAAGTAGTTGGTTCGCAGATCAAATTAAATGTCAAAGCGCTCCAGCCAAGTGAGTTCGCGGGGCCAGGTGAGGTGGTTCGAGGTATTTATGAAAATGTCGAACTAGAAGCAGCGGGTATTGCCGAACGATTAGAGAAATTATGGGCCAACAAAGGTAGCAATGAAACATTTGCAGTCTTAGTCAGAAACCGTAAACAGATTCCAGAGATTGAAAAGGCTCTGCGAGCTCTTGATTTGCCAGTTGAAGTTTTAGGTATCGGTGGGTTAATGCAGGTTCCAGAAGTTACCGATGTATTTACTCTGTTAAAAGTTTTGGTAGATGCTGAAGCTGGCTCTGCATTAATGCGACATCTGACTAGCCCGCGTCTTGCAATTGGCGTTCAAGATATTGCTGCACTTGGCAGATTTAAACGCAAGCGTGATTATCAAAGTGGCGCTGATAAAGATTTGATCTCTGCTATGGCTACCGAAGTTCTAGAGACCGCCGAAGCTGATGATAGCGCTACTGGTTCTTTAATTGAGGCGCTAGATGAAATTGAAAAAGCCGATGAGTCAGAATTTTCAGAAGTCGGATATAAACGATTACTAGAATTTTCTAAAGATTTAAGAAGATTACGAAATCGCGCTAGCGCTTCTTTATCTGATTTGATTTATGAAATCGAAGAATATTTAGGGCTAACTGTCGAACTATTGGTTAGAGATGGTGGATCAAATGGCAGGCGCCATCTGGATAGATTTAACGAAGAAGCAGCAAAATTCTCCGCAAGTAATGGATCAATAATTGATTTTGTGCGTTGGTTGGATGCAACAATAGATCACGAAAGAGGACTCGAATCTGGCGCCCCAGAAGTCCACAGCGATGTAATTCAATTATTAACAATTCATATGTCTAAAGGCGCCGAATGGGATCATGTTGTAATTCCAGGTATCGTTGATAAACAATTCCCAAAGGCCTACTCACAGAGCACTATCTCTTGGCTTCATAATGAAGCGGAAATTCCATTTAAATTAAGAGGCGATGGCGATGAATTCCCAGATTTAGATCTTTCACAATTAACCGATGCTAAGAGTGCTGCCGCAGAATTCAAACAATTTAAAGATGATTGTGCAGCGTTCCGCCTAGAAGAAGAGTGGCGTTTAGCTTATGTTGCAATTACTCGCGCGAAACATACCTTGCATTGCACAATGTCTTATTGGGATACCCGCACCAATATTGATAAGGCAAGTGATGTCTTTAAGTTAATCTGTGATTTCCTAGAAGTAGCAACTGATATTGACACAACTTTGATTCCCGGAAGTAATCCATTATTAGAACGAGAAGTTTCCGCAGAATGGCCAACATCAAATTCTAGATTAACCGAACTTGCAGTTGCTGCGGAGATCTATAAAGCCACAAATGCCAAAATTTTTGATCAAGATGCAGCTTTATTAATTAAACAAATTGAAGATCGCCGAAATATTGCTGATGTTTATCTCCCACCACGTTTATCAGTTTCAACATTAATAGCTCTTCGTGAAGATCCAGAAGCCCTTGCAAGTGCAATTCGTCGTCCAATGCCATTCCTGCAAGATCAATTTGCTAGACGTGGTACTGACTTCCATAACTGGGTTGAAAACCATTTAAAATCTCAAGCGCTATTTGATGATGATGATTTAGATTATTTTGATCCAATTGAAGAAGATGGCACGCTAGAAGAGTTGAAAGCCAAATGGCTAGAAAGTCATTGGGCAAGTAAAGTTCCAGTAAAACTAGAAGTTCCTTTCGAAACTGTTTTAGCCGGAGTTTTAATTCGAGGACGAATTGATGCGGTTTACAAAACTGAGAATGGATTTGAAGTTGTCGATTGGAAGACCGGTTCTAAGAAACTTGGTGAATCTGCTGCAATTCAATTAGCGATGTATCGATTGGCTTGGGCCAAAATTGCAGGCGTAGAAGTCCAAAAGGTCAGCGCCTGCTTCCATTATGTTCCAACTGGCGAAGATGACCGAAGAAGTGATCTGCTTACCGAAGCGCAGTTAGTGGAGTTACTAGAAAAGCATTAACCTGCCCTTCTTATGAACCGCGCCGGCAGAGATAGAGCCCCTGAATACTGGAAAGAGGGGAGAGTTCTGCAGATTTGGCAGGGTCAGATTCTGGCTCGAGATGGCGCTTTAATCGAACAAATTTCGACAAATTTCCAAAGCTCAGAAGATGCAATCTATCTAGGTGAAGTCAACAAACAACATTATTTCGTTATCAATAAAGAGATCTCCGAACCAGAGGCCAGCCAAAATTTGCGCGAACTCGCAGCGCATCTATCACTTGCTGAGTTAGAGATTGCAGTTACTGCACTTGCAATAGTGAATTGGCACGAAACACATACTCACTGTCCACGATGTGGCGCTGCTACCAAAATGATTTCAAATGGTTGGGTGCGTGAATGTGAAGTAGATGGATCGCATCATTTTCCAAGAACCGATCCAGCAATTATTGTGGCTGTACAAGATCGAAATGGACGAATCTGTTTAGGTCGCCAAGCTATTTGGCCAGAAGGTAGATATTCGAATTTTGCTGGCTTTGTCGAACCTGGCGAATCATTAGAAGCAACAGTAGTACGCGAAGTTGAAGAAGAGAGTGGCCTAGTAGTTAAAAATGTTAAATATTTAAATTCACAACCTTGGCCATTTCCAAATTCCATAATGCTCGCATTTGAAGCCTTTACTGATAATCCAGAATTAGCAAAACCAGATGGCATTGAAATTGTTGACCTAAAATGGTTTACAAAGGATGAGTTAAGAAGTGCGGTAGCTGGTGGAACCTTAAGCGTTCCACCAATTACTACAGTGTCTGGCAAAATGATTGAGGCGTGGCTAAATGGCTAACGCTGAAGAAATTTTGGCAGCGCTGGATGACGAACAACGTAAAGTCGCATTAGCAACTCGTGGACCAGTCTGCGTAATTGCAGGAGCAGGTACTGGCAAAACTCGAGCAATTACACATCGAATCGCATATGCCTCAGCTATTGGAGTAATAGATCCACAGCGCGTAATGGCAATTACCTTCACAGCTCGTGCTGCAGGAGAGATGCGATCCCGTTTAAGAATGTTGGGTTTTCCAGGAGTTAATGCGCGAACTATTCACTCAGCAGCGCTTAAGCAACTACTTTATTTCTGGCCAACGGTATTTGGTGGACAAAGTCCAGAACTTTTAACTTCGAAATCCCCATTTATTGGCGCTGCAGTTGAACGTGCCGGGATCAAATTGCCAGCAAATAGCCGCGAAGCACTTCGTGATGTGGCGACCGAAATTGAGTGGGCTAAGGTAAATCAAATTGCGCCCGAGGATTTTCTGGCTACTCAACGTAAAGTGCGCAGCCGAATTGAGATTGAGGATATTGCCAAAATTTATGCTGCATATGAATCGCTAAAGAAGCAAGAACGAACTTTAGATTTTGAAGATTTGCTTTTACTTACAACTGCGATGATTGAAAATGAAGCTCAGGTAAGAGAGCGTATTCATGACCAATATCGGTATTTCACTGTAGATGAATATCAAGATATCTCACCACTTCAGCAGAGATTAATTGATGCTTGGCTTGGAAGTAGAAAAGACATTTGTGTAGTTGGAGATCCTGCGCAGACGATTTATACCTTTGCCGGCGCGACTCCAAGTTACTTGCTTGGTTTCACTAATCGCTTTCCAGAAGCTGAAGTCGTTAGGTTAACTACTGGATACCGTTCTACTCCAGAAATTTTGTTTACCGCTAATGCTTTGTTGCGCAGCAACCGTATGGGACAAGAATTAGCACCGATTAACGAACATGGAAATCAACCAGTGTTAACCGAATACAAAACTGATGGCCAAGAAGCGATTGGAGTTACCAATCAAATAACGGAATTAATTAGCCAAGGTGAGCGCCCTGAAAATATTGCAGTGCTGGCCCGAACAAATGCGCAATTACAAAGTATGCAGAGAGCATTTAAAGAGGCTGGTCTTCCTTATCAAATAAGAAGTAATGATCGTTTCTTTGATCGCGCTGAAATTCGCGAATTTATAAGAGATATTCGCCAAGCTTCAGTTATTCCAAACCCAGATATCAGCTGGGTTGAAGAGATACGCGGCCTTGCGCAGCCATATCTCTCAGGTGATGCAATGGATGGCATCGGCGCAATTGTGCATTTAGCTAGAGAGTTAGATAGTGATGATCGATTCCAGCCGAAAACTCTTAGAAATTTCTTGCAAGAGCTCGAAGATCGCGCTCAACAGAACAATCCGCCGCAGATGCCAGTTACAACTTTGGCAACATTGCACGCGGCAAAAGGTCTGGAATGGGAGCGAGTATTCATAATCGGAATTGGACAGGGATACCTGCCATATCCGGATGCCCCTGAAGATGAAGAGCTTCGCTTGTTCTATGTGGGAATTACGCGCGCTCGCGAACATCTGCATCTAAGTCATGGCGGAGTACCAAGCCCATTTTTACGCTCAATTGCAGGGTAACTGTAGGTAATGAAAGAGCTTGAAATTAATTAAGTTGCACCAATCTCTATCAATGCTTTACCCTATGCGTTCACCTATTGGTGGCTAGTAAAACTAGATGAAAGGGACAAAATGTCACAGAACATGATGACATTAGCTTCAATCGAAGCTGCAATTGTCGCGCCTTCATTTAATTCAAATTACCCAACAAACGCCGCAACAACTTGGTTTACCAAGCGTGCCTATGCACATTTTGGTAACGAGGCCACAGGTGTTAATGGTTA
>JALRDT010000115.1 GCA_023262125.1 Candidatus Nanopelagicaceae bacterium
ATTGATGCACTTCCTATTATCAGTAGGTTTATGCCTAATGTCAGAGTATTAGTAGCAGGCCCAGGTAACCCTGAGGAATTCTTAGAGGATATCAATCCACAATTGCGAAATCGAATTGAATTTCTAGGCAAGTTAAGTGAAGAAGAGAAGGCTGATTTCATGACTTCGGTCGGTGCATACATTGGACCAAATACTGGTGGTGAATCATTTGGAATTATTTTGGCTGAAGCTTTGGCAGGTGGTGCGGCGGTTGTCGCATCTGATATCCCTGCCTTCGAAGCAGTATTAGAAAACGGAAAGTATGGCAAGCTATTTAAATCTGAAGATTCAACAGAGTTGGCAAAAGTGGTAATTGAATTACTAAGAGATAGAAATTCAAGAGATCAAATGGCACATTCTGGTCAGCTATATGCGCAGAAATTTGATTGGGAAGTTGTTGCTAATGATATTTTTGAAGTTTATGAGATGGCGATAGTTGGTAACGGTAAAGTTGGCTTAGCATCTGAAAATCGTCCATGGAACAGGATCTGGAATAAATAATGTCGCAGACAACAATTTATATTGCGCTATTGGTCTTCTTTCTTTGGTATCTATCATTCACTGCTTCTCGACTAGATCGTCTCCATCATCGTGTCGAAACTAGCTGGGCAGCGTTAGATAGTTTGCTGCAAAGAAGAGCAGCGATTGCTTTAGAAATTGCTCACTCTTCATTTGCTGATCCTGGGTTAGCCTTGATCTTGAATCAGGCAGCACATTTAGCCCGTGAAGCAGACATTTCTGAAAGGTCAGAAGCAGAAAGTGGATTGACGGGATCTCTAGGTTTACTTTTAATGAACGTACATGAAAACACTGATGACGCGCTCTTAAAAGAGTTAAGTGATGTCACGGACAAAATTAGAGTAGCTGTGAAATTACATGTCGAAGCGGTCAATCGAACCCAATTATTAAGACGTAAATTAATTGTCAAATTATTTAGATTAGCTGGTCGTGCACCGTTGCCAAGTATCTATAAGTTTGAAGATGATGCAATTTAATAAGAAGAACGTTGTCGCTGCTTTTACGCTACTTTTTTTGGCAGCTTGCAGTTCGGGTGGAGGAAATTCAATTTCCGTAAGAGAAGTGCCGGAATCTCCTATTGTGGTCGTGAAAATCGATGACACAAATGAAGCACATCCTCAAGTTGGTATAGATAAGGCTGATTTGATATATATCGAACAGGTTGAAGGCGGCTTAGTTAGATTAGCTGCGCTATTTTCAAGCAAGTTACCGGACTACATTGGCCCTGTCCGTAGCGCCAGAATCTCTGATATTGATTTGTTAGCTCAATTTGGCAAAGTGGCCTTCTTTTATTCTGGAGCCCAATCAAAGTTATATCCGGTCATAAAGGAGGCAAATCTCTTTGACATCGGAGCCATGCATGAGTCACCGAAAATTTATACTCGTGACCCAGACCGTATTGCACCTTATGACATGGTTCTTTATGGCCCAGAAGTCAAAAAGCGAATCGCTGATTTAGATGTAGCAACAACAAAAGATTTCGGTTTCAACTTTGGTGATTTGGTAAAAAAAGGAAGAAAAATCTCTTCAGTGAAAGTCAATTGGCCTGCTGCAAGCTATTCAGCAAATTGGAATGGTAAGAGTTGGGATCTTTTGCATAACGGAAAAGCTGACGTTACAAGCGATGGAATTCAAATTTCTCCCTCTACTTTCATTATTCAGACTGTTGTTATTGCGGACTCTGAATATCAAGACAAATTAGGTGGCGTGACCCCACTTTCGATAACTGTGGGCGAGGGCACAGGTTGGGTTTTACGCGATGGTTTTGCAATAAAGGCAAAATGGAATCGCCCTGATGCATCATCT
>JALRDT010000149.1 GCA_023262125.1 Candidatus Nanopelagicaceae bacterium
CTATCTCCTGGAAGCCATTCAAGTTCAGGGTGCGCTAACTGCCTAGACCCTTTGAATGTTCCAATTTTTCCTGCAAATAACCCTTGGCGACCAATGCGCATCTCTTTCTCACGCCATGCTTGGTTGAAGAAAGTTAGTGACATTTTCTCTCTATTGTTATCTTCAATAATTACTTCAACAATAACTTGTTTTCTATTTGCCATGCGGCGACTTTTCACTGAATGTACTTTTGCAAGTACTGTCGCCTCTTCACCTTCGCGCAGTTCGGCTATGTTTGTAAGTTCACCACGTCTTACATATCTTCGAGGATAATGATGAAGAAAGTCTCCTACCGTCTTATAACCTAATTCAGAGGCAACGACTTTGGCGCTTCGATCACCAATTACGTCGATTAATTTAGTCTCTAAATTTGCCACGACCTATTTTCTAATGATTATTTGAAAATCTCTCTATTTCTAGTTGCGGCACACCGCGCCAACCTGAGTGAGTTATCACTAAAAGAGCCCGGTCACGATATTTCTCAAGAATTCTAGTAGTAATACGTTCTGCTAAGTCAGGATCTAAATGTTCGGTTGGTTCGTCAAGAACCAATAAAGGTGCATCACTCAAGAGAGCTCTTGCTAGAACTATTCTTTTCGCTTCACCTCCTGAAATTGGTCGACCAAAATCCCCGATAATTGTGTCTAATCCTTCTGGCAACTCTGAAACCAGTGTTTCCAACTCAAGTAAAGTGAGTACCTCTTGCAAATTATCAGAACCGGAAATTCTCAAATTCTCTCGAAGCGAAGTATTGAAAATGTGTCCATTTTGCAGAGCGCCTGCGACTAATTTTGGTAAATTATTAATTTTCCTTATTTCCAAGCCGTTGATGGTTAAAGACCCTGCATATTGAGTTAAGTTAAGGATTCCCATGGCACTTGTACTTTTGCCAATACCACTAGGGCCTCGTAAAACTAAGACTTCACCTCGCTTCAACTTAAATTCAAGAGGTTTAATTATTTGATTGCTCCAGAAGGGGCTATAACTATTTGCAACAAGTTGATCAAACTCCACATCTAATTTTTTTTCTGGCTTAACTTCAGGGATATTCGCTAGCTTGCTTTGAGCTAATTTCAATTTTCCACTCGTGAATAAATTTGGATACCAATTAAGAATTGACTCAAAACCAGTCAAGGCTAGAAAAACAAACATTGTGATTTGTACTGGAGGGAGCGAGTATCTACTTGCAAAAAAGAATGTCCATATTAGTAAAGAGGTTATTATGAAATTGATTAATAATTGGAATCCACGAATAATCCTTAAAATCTCACGTTCTAGATCGAATATTTGATTCTCTACTTTGTGAGCTCTAGCTATTACTTCATCGAGGTAACCATAAATCTCTGCCTCTAATGCTCCATGCACACTACTGCGTATGGCATCTGAATATTTACTCTCTAACTCTTCCAGTTTTCTAGTAGGACTAACTAATGCTCTTTGAATAACCATTGGCGCCAACAATGTCGCGGCAATTGAGACAATTAGCCAAGCTAATCCCATTTGGGGTTGTAGCCAAAAAGCCAAACCCGCAGCCCCGAATATCGTGATGATTGCAGCTGCACCAGGCAGGAGTACTCGTAATTCATATTCTTGCGCGCGCTCAACGTCATCAACAACTTGTTTAATTAATTGTCCGCCGGTTCCGGTATTCAAAATTTGCTCAGGGTTGCTAGCAATTCTTCGATAAAGATCGCTTCTTAGTTTAGCTAGTTTGTTGAAGACTGATTTATGGCTAATAATCCGTTCTAAATATCTGGTTACCGCTCGTCCAATCCCAAAGAAGCGAACCATCACAACGGCGACACTGAGAGTTAACACGGGTGGCATAAATGACGCCATCGTGATTAGCCAAGCGCCTGTTACATTTAATCCAATTCCAGCTAAGTAAGAGAATGCTGATAATAGATAAGCAGTAATCATCGGTTAATCCTGATCACTTGGTCATTTTCATTAAATATTTCTTGATCATGAGTAACAACGATTACGCCGCAATTTAGTGAGCGAAGCGTGCCCATAACTTTAATGGCTGAAGCCCTATCTAGATCAGCAGTTGGCTCATCAGCTACTAATAATTCTGGTTTATGCGCGATTGCGCGTGCCAGGGCTACTTTGCGAATCTGCCCGCCAGAGGCAGCGCTCAACAATTCATTTCCTGACTCGAGCATTGAATCTAATCCATTTGGTAATTCGCTAACATCTAATGCGACCAAATCTAAGTAGTGGCAAATTTCCAAATCACTTATTTCAGGATGTATAAGTTGAAATTGCTTTCGAACACTTCCTTGGGCAAGTTTTGGATGTTGTGGAATCCATCCAATTCCGCTTTTGTCTAATGAATTGATTAACTTCATGGCCGCTGAAGTCTTGCCGGCTCCAGAAGGGCCTACCCAGAACTGCAATCCTTTTGGATATTCCTTGCTCAGGCTTTCCTTTTTATTTTGTACTGGTATCGCTTCTATATTCTTCAAAGCTTCTGTGCCGTCCGTGGATGCATGAAATAAAGCAGCTGCATTACGAAGGGGAAAGTAGATCTCTGGTGCCAAAATCAGAATCATTAGAGCTGAGCTAAATTGGATATTTCCACCTACCAAACGAAGCCCAATTTCAACAGCAATCACCGCAACCGAAATGGTTGCAGCTAATTCAAGTGCCAAGCTAGATAAAAATGAAATGCGTAGAACTTTCATAGTTTCATCGCTGTAACGCTGGCCCATTTCCTCTATTCGATCGGATTGCTTTTCAGTTCTGCCAAAAATCTTTAGTGTCGCAAAACCTTTTAATGAGTCCTCGAAATATGTCGAGAGCGTCCCTAGGGTTTTCCACTTCTTGCCTACCGCATCATTTGTATAACGACCAATTAGCGCCCCAAAAAAAGGTATTAATGGCAGAGTGAAGAGTGCAACAAAAGCACTTAGCGGATCATTAAAAAACAAAATTAATATTAACAATGCAGGAACAAATATTGAAAAGAGTAATTGCGGTATAAATCTTCCA